>JBGQLL010000122.1:0-9242 GCA_041500065.1 Pseudolabrys sp. | reverse complement strand
GGTCGCGGCTGGCATACCGAAGCGGTTGTGCTCATCCGGGACGGGCGCATTGCGGGGCTTGGGTCCTGGGGCGAGGTTCCCAGCGATTGGCCGCAGAGGCGGCTCCCGGCCGGCGCATTTCTTGCCCCCGGCTTCATCGATCTGCAGGTGAATGGGGGCGGTGGTGTTCTTCTCAATGATCAACCAACGGCCGATGGCATGCGTGCCATTGCCCGGGCGCACCGACGCTACGGCACCACGGCCTGCCTCCCAACTCTGATCAGCGATACGCGCGAGCAGGTGCGGACAGCTATCGCGGCGGCTCGCTCGATCGGCGGTCGGGACGGGATCCTCGGCCTGCACCTGGAAGGCCCCTTTATCAGTCCGCGGCGTCCGGGTGTCCACCGGCCCGATCGGATCGCGCAACCTGGCCCCGGCGACCTTGAGGACTTGTGTGAACTCGCCGGTGCCGGCGGGTCATTGGTCACGCTGGCGCCCGAATGTGTTCCGGCGGGCTTTGTCCGGACGTTGGCCTCCTCGGGTCTGCGGATTTCGATCGGGCACAGCGAGGCATCGGCCGCCGTCGTCATGCAGGCTGTCGCCGACGGTGCAACGGGCGTGACCCATCTGTTCAATGCCATGCCGCCGTTGAGTGCGCGTGCCCCGGGGATCATCGGCGCAGCGCTGGCAGAGCAGCGGCTGACGGCTGGCCTTATCGTTGATGGGATCCATGTCGATCCCATTTCGGTCCGGGCTGCGTTTGCGGCCAAGGGTTGCGGCCGAATTGCGCTGGTCACCGATGCCATGCCGACGGTCGGGACATCACTGGACCGTTTCGAACTGGTTGGTCGAATGATCAATCTGGTTGACGGACGGCTGAGCACGGAAGAGGGCGCTTTGGCGGGTGCGCATCTGGATATGGCCTCGGCGGTGCGCAATGCGGTCAGACTGGCTCAACTCCCCCTGGAGGATGCGCTCCGCGCGGCTTCGCTGACCCCTGCGCGGTTTCTTGGTCTCGACAATGAGCGCGGAGCGCTTGTTCCGGATGCTCACGCCGATCTCGTTGCTTTAACTCAGGAGTTGACGGTCATCGCGACCTGGGTCGACGGCAGCACTGACGAGGTGAAAAACGATTGACCAACTGATTTACGCGACTGCTGATCGCGCACAATCCAGCTGCAAGCTGTTTATCTACGGCCTTTCGTAGCGCAGGCATCCTTGACGCTGGCTCAACCAGTCTTGCTCATCTGCTAGCGCAAGCGCATCCAGGTCCTGCGGTGTCGCCGACGCATCGTCGACCCATTCGCGCAACAACGGGCCGCCGTTGATGACGTCGATGGCGAGTTTGCCGTGCTCGTACTCGTAGGCGAAATCACGCCACAGTGGGTAGTCCGGGTACAAAGAACGAATCGCCTTGAAAGCGAGTGCCTGGATCCGCCAGGGCTTGAATGTCTGATGATCGTAACCGGGGCCTTCCGTGTGTATCTGCACGGCGTGGCAAAGTTTCCCGGCATGTTTGTGAAATGTGGGCTCGAACCAGCACTCGCGCAAACGACAACCATCAAGCCACCGCGGGGCAAGGACCTCCATTTGCTTCATGATCGCCCGTGCGTCGATATCGGGGGCACCGAATTGTTCGAGTGGCCGAGTAGTGCCGCGTCCTTCCGAGAGCGTCGTGCCCTCGAGCATCACCGTCCCCGCGTAAGCGCGCGCCATCCACAAGTTCGGTGCGTTGGGGCTCGGATTGATCCACGTGCGCGTGCCCAACGGCCAGCCGAATCCCGGCGCGGCATTGGGCTGCCAATTCTGCATGTCAATAACCCGGTACTCAACGTTGAGCTTAAGCGTTTTGACGAACCATAGACCCAACTCACCAAGCGTGAGCCCATGACGCATTGGCAACGGTCCGGCACCGACAAAACTTTCCCAGCCGGCGCGTAGCCTCAAGCCCTCGACAGGCCGACCCACAGGATTGGGCCGATCGAGCACCCAGACAGTCTTATGATGTTGCGAAGCCGCTTCAAGCACGTAGCGCAGAGTCGTGACAAACGTATAGATACGACAACCCAGATCCTGCAGATCGACGAGGATGACGTCGAATGCGTCCATCATCGCATCGGTAGGCCTGCGCACCTCTCCATAGAGGCTGAATACCGGAATGCCATGCACGGGATCGTTGAAGTCCGCAGACTCGATCATATTGTCTTGTTTGTCGCCACGCAGGCCATGCTGCGGACCGAAGGCCGCGCTGATCTCGAGGTCACCGCATGCTGCCAGCGCATCCAGTGAGTGCGTCAGGTCCTCTTTGACGGAAGCGGGATGCGCCAGCAATGCCACGCGCCTGCCAGTGAGTGGCGCACGCAAAGCGGGTTCAGCGATAAGTCGATCGATGCCAAATTTCATGATTGCACGGTCGAGGAAAACTCATACGTGAAACAGTCCGCGTGATGGAAGTCCGGCTTCCCGGGAGGATGCGCCAGCGCCCAATACGACTTGCCGCCGCTCGTGTCTTCGATCAACGCCGACAAGCCAAGATGCCACGCGACATTGCGTGGCAAAGCCGACAAGCGATCCAATTCCAGCGAAGCCTGCAATGTGTAGCAGTCGGGGTTCGATCGAACTTCGATTGGAGCCGCGCTGATTTCGGTCGCCACACGCATTCCGCTCCGATAGCTGCTGAACCAATATGCGGCCCATTCTGTCGACGGCGCAAAGTTAAATTCGTAGTACCCGGCGCCCGAGGAAGCACATAAAAATGCCTCGAAGCAGGTGTGCCGCCAAAGCTCATCGCTGCGTGCGGCCGCCATGATTGTCGGCATACGGACGTCGCTCATTTTGCCGGTCACAATATAGGACAATACCAAACACTCGGCACGCGAACGCGCGACTTCCACTTCAATGTGGGCTGCTGCGACGCAACGGGAGTCTGGATGACGTTTCAACACCTGGGGCATTCCGGCATTCTATAGGCCGCCGCCCCGCTCGCGCGAGTGGGCGGCGGCACCGGCGACAATCGCCAAGCTGCGCGTAATGAACGCACAGCGAACAAATTCAACTGCGTTTTCACAAGGGGCCCGCGTCGGGCTGTTGCGCTCACGTCGGTGAGCGTCGCAAGCCGCGGCGAACATCGTTGAAAGTCTTTGATTTCCTTGCACCAAAATGTTGCGGCCGAGCCTTGGGGGAGGCTCGGCCGCTCGCGAACCCGGTCTGGGGACGGGGAGGGGTGGGGACGTGACCGGGAACGCGATTTCCTTTCTAGTCAGCGCGCCGAAACCGTCGCCGGTGAAACGCGCGGTTCGCCTAGCGCAACCCACAAATTCGGATCGGACTGCGATTGCCGCTTCACAAAGCGGTAGCCAGTATTGGTCCACGGCAGGACCTCAGCCTCTTGATTGTCGAGGACGAATTCGCCGCGATCGGTCTTCACCGTCAGTACGGCGTGACCATCACCTTTTTTGTCTCGAACGACCGTGATGAGTAGCGCCTCGCGCGGCCAGCCAGCCTGCATGAGCATGCGGCGCTTGAGCAGCACATAATCTTCGCAGTCGCCGTAACCATCGTTGGGGTAGTTCCAGCGCTCGACAACGCCCCAATGTTCGAGGTCGGTCATCGGCTTGATCGACTGGTTCACCCAGGCGTTGAGTTTGATCATGTCGAGCCACGCCTTGGATGTGAGAACTACATCACGCGGCTCTGACGGCTTGGTTGCGCATTCCGGCTTGTATTCGATGCAGAAATCGATCCAGCCGATTGGCGCCCGCGCTGGTTCGCCGACGGTGATGAAAATTGGGCGCTCTGACGGTGCCGATGACCCGCCCAAGGATGCGGTGTGTTCGCCGGCTGACGCCACGCTGGCGGGCGCGGCAACGACCGCCACGCCGGCGAGGGCCAGTACGCTGGCAGCCCACAGTGCCTGTTTGAAACGCCTGGCCATTGCGGCCCCCCGTCTTGTTGGGGCCACATTTCCCACAAACCCTTTGTATTGAGGCTAAGCCGCGCAAGTCATTTTAAGTAGAATTAGAATAAAGCTCGACGAGAATACTATTAAATCTTAAGTAGAATCAATTTAAAATCTTAAACAATACTATTTGTATAAAATTGTAGGCATTAACGTGTGGCAGGCGAAATGGTGCGTGCGCACGCGGCTTCGCGCGCGGGCGTTTACGTTTTGCGGTGTGCGGAAACGATCGTTGCAGTCCGCCGAATGGGCGGCCGCCTACGTTCTCACTGCCGGGATTGTGCGCACATTCGCGCTCAGGATTTACCGAGCAGTGACCCTATTCGCCGGTAACATTTTCCTCGACGAAATCGGGGTGCTGCAGGCGCATGAATTCGATGGCGAAGCCATCTTCGATATGCCGCACGACGCGGCCCTGCGTCTTGCCAACCGTGACGACAGCGCCGACCGGCGGCCGGAGGTCGAGTGGGATGCCAATCGCGGCGCCAGATTGCGACAGGTCGATCACGCGGCACGCGACATTCGTGCCGTTCGGCAGGACCAGCCGTGCCATCGCGTTGCGCGGCGCGAAGCGATCGTGGCGGCGATCTTCCGGTAGGTTCAGGATCTGGCGGTTGGCCAGCCAAGTGAGTTGCGCCGCGAGCTTGTCGCGCTTGCGTAGCGTCGCGCCAATGGTCATCGCGAAACCATTTTCCATGACACGCGCGACCTTGCCCTCGAGCCTGCCCAAATGGTCGACATAGGCGATCACCCGTTCGCCCGGCTGACCAGCGATAGGCGCGATCAACGCCATGCCGCCCGGCGACATATCGACGACCTGGCACGGAAACTCCCGCCGATCGGCAAGCATGTAGCGGCCGAGCAGGTTTACTTTCACGCGCTGATGGCGTCGGCGCTCCTCGGTCAGAGGCAGGATCACCGGGTTGGTCAGTGGCAGTGCCATAGGTGTCGGGATCGGAAAGGATTTCCGTAGCCCACAGGCTATTAGCCTATCGTTAACGATGGGTTAGCCCGGCAACTTTCCGTCGGATTCAAGGCCACCGCTATAGACGAGGAAACCATGCCGTGTACGGGGCCTTTCGTTCGTCTGTCCGAAAAGCGGGGCACCAAAATTGGATTGTTTTGGGCCGATATGGCGAAGCGTCCGGAGATTGAGGTCGATGACAGCCTGTTCGCCGAGCCAATAGGGCGGCGTTAGGGGGGCTAATACGCCAAGCGCACGAACGCGGCTGCGGCCATCAAAAGCGAGCGGCAGGAGGAGCAATTCCAGTTCGACTTCCGCCCCGCTTTCAGTGCGTCCCAGAACACCTGCCACAACTCCCACCTTTTCATCAAGGACGACAGTCAGGAGGTCCTCAATCTGCGCGCGACTTGTTTCGCTCCACAGGTCAGCGAAGGTCTCGCCTTTGATTTCACGAACGAACAGCGCGCAGACGCGGGTACCGCCGAGACGAAACCTCAGGTCGTCGACGAAATCCGATGCTAGCAAAAACGTATCGCCAAGAACGTGACGAATATCCGCAGGATCGATTTCGGATCGCGCCGGGGCCCAGCGACGGCCACGCCGGCGGTTCCAGTAGTCAAACAATGCCTGCGTTGAGGCGTGTTTCATTGCGATACCTGTTCGGCCGCGACGTGTCGCGTCTGTCCCCGATCGGGACAGCGTTCCGGTCTTTTTGCCGCGATATTGCGTAGGGAGCAGGCTTCGTGCCGCAGCAGGCCTGCCGTTGCCAATCAGAAGTTAGCGTTAAAACGAGAGCCGCGTTGGCACAGCACAGGTGGCCCTCTATGGTCCGCGTCGATCCATGTGGGAGGACTGACATCTGACGCGGCTGTCCTCAAAAACTTGAGAGCCTCGGGGAGGCGAGGGGATGTGACCGAGCCAGCAAGGCGCGGCAATAACCCCGCAACGCGGCTCAAGGGAGGGCGAAAGCCCTCCCTTTTTTTTGTGGCGCCCCAACCGCATCTTGCGGCTGGGTAGCGAAGCGGCGTAACTCAAGTCTCCCACCGGGTCTCCTCGTGCAACGCGAACCTCTTTTCAACATCCCTCCTGTCGTCATCGCCGTGCTGGCTGTGCTGGTGCTTATTCATGCGGTGCGCATATTTGTTTTCAGCGAGCAACAGGACATCGAATTTCTGCTCAGCTTCGCTTTCATTCCGGCGCGCTACGACAGTTCGGTTGTGCTTGGTGGCGCGCTGCCTGGGGGCGGCGCAGATGTGTGGACCTTCTTCACCTACGCGTTGATACATGCGGATTGGACTCACCTCGGCGTCAATGCAATTTGGCTGCTCCCGTTCGGCAGCGCGGTTGCACGCCGCTTCGGTGCGCCTCGCTTTCTCGCATTTTTTGCCGTGACCTCGGCGGCGGGAGCGGCCTTACATCTGGCCACTCATGCGGGCGAGCAATTTCCGATGATCGGTGCGTCAGCGGCAATTTCCGGCACTATGGCAGCTGCAATGCGTTTCGCGTTCCAGCGCGGTGGACCACTTGGGCTATTGGGACGATTTGACGAGAGCACTTATCGCGTACCGGCAATCCCACTGCGCAATGTGTTGGCCGACAAGCGTGTCGTGCTGTTCCTGGTGGTCTGGTTTGGTATCAATATCCTGTTCGGGCTCGGTTCGCTTCCGATTACCGGCAGCGACCAGACCGTGGCCTGGCAGGCACATATCGGTGGCTTCCTCGCGGGCCTGTTCCTGTTTTCCTGGTTCGACCCAACCCCGCATTTGCCGCAATTCGACGACTCTGCTGCAGCGCCACATTAATCAATTTGGTTGCGCAGGTCTCACTTTCACACATTTGCGTCTTGACGGAACTGAGCAGATGGCGGGATCGTTCCCCTATGCCGGGTCGCGGTCTTCCCGTGAACCGGTAGTATATTGCTCGCGCATGATGCTCGCTGAAAAATAATCATGCGCAAGGGAGGCTGCCATGAACGTCAAAGCGATCCTGGCCGCCAAGAAACGTAACTTGGGCGGCGATATCATTTGCATCGAGCCGACGGCCGATTTGGCGTCGGCAGCGAAATTGCTCTCCGCGCATCGCATCGGTGCAGCCCTGATCCGTGGCGCCGGAGGGCGTCTCGCCGGCATATTATCGGAGCGCGATATCGTGCGTGCGCTCTCCGAGCACGGCGCGGGTGCACTTGCTTTGCCAGTCGGTCAGATCATGACGCGCGAAGTCGCAACATGCGGCGAGGACGACACGGTCGCGAGCATCATGGAGCGTATGACAACTGGAAAATTCCGCCACATGCCTGTGATTGCCGACGGCAGGCTGGCCGGCCTTATCTCGATCGGAGACGTGGTGAAGCAACGCGTCGAAGAAGTCGAAAGCGAATCCGAGGCGATGCGGGACTATATCCGCACTGCGTAAGTATCGAATTAGTGTGACCCGCCGTTACTTGGCTGCGACAGCGCGGTGATCGCCTCGCTGACTGCATCGATGGCCTTTTCGGCTGCGTCGGTGCCTATCTGGATTGCTTCGGCTGCGCGATGAAATTCAAACCAGCCAACGCTACCGAGACGCGGACTGATGAGCACGTCGGGCGGGTCGCCGGCCAGTCGCGCACGCGTGATGCGATCCTGCATGACGTTGAACGCTTCAACCATGACAGTAGGCAATCCGGGGCGTCCACGCCGGCCGAAGAATTGCCGGCGCATGGAACGATCGCCGGTAAACATCCCGCGCAGTCCGTTTGATTTGCCTTCCGTGCTGATCGGTTCGCTGTCATCGGAGCCGTGACTGGCGATTATCGTCCCGCGGCCGAAAAGATCGGCATTGAGATTGACGGCGATCACCAACCGCGCGCCGAGAGCGCGGGCGGCCGACACCGGTACGGGGTTAACCAATGCGCCATCCACCAGCCAACGACCGCCGATCAGCACCGGAGGAAAAATTCCCGGCAGAGCATAGGACGCACGGAGTGCATCGCTCAGCCGTCCGCGCGTGAGCCATATTTCGTGACCGGTGTTGAATTCAGTGGCGATCGCCGCAAACCGGATCGGCAGATCATCGATGCGTGTGTTCTTAAGTCCGGTTTCGAGTTGGTTGGCAAGATGGCCGCCTCCGATCAGGCCGGAGCCCGACAAGCTGATGTCGAGATAACCGAGGATGCCGCGCACGGTCAGGGTCCGGGCCCAAGTTTCCAGGTTGTCCATTTCCTTGGCGGCATAGCAGCCGCCGACCACGGCTCCAATCGATGTGCCGACAATCACGTCGGGCACGATGCCGTGCTCCAGGAGCTTGCGCATGACCCCGATATGGGCAAAGCCACGAGCGGCGCCGCCGCCTAACGCCAGACCGATGGTGGGGCGTGTGACAGCGGGTTGCGGTTGCGTGGTGGCTTCCGCCGCACGGTCGCCATTGCGCGCTCGCGCGAATAAGCCCTCGAATACCAAGACCGTTTCTCCCTATCCCAGCCCGTTACCTCGGGAATTTCCTCGCACGAGCGCGCCAATCCAACATTCTTAAAGAGTGCTGGCGGAGTCTTGTGACCGAAACGTGACAGGGAGCGTGCGCCCGCCGCATTACGTAAAGGTTAAATCTCACGGCGGACGATTAGTTCCTCAGGTCCCGAACCGTGTGACGATCGCGCCGAGATTTGGGCGCTCTCGATCCTCGGGGGCTTTGACTGGCCGGCCAATATGCACAAATCCGGCGATGCGCTCATTTGCGGCAAGACCGAGAACGTCGAGCACGCGCCGGTCATAGGCGTACCATTCGGTAATCCAGCTCGCCGCAAAACCCATGGCGTGGGCGGCCAGAACCAGGCTCATGGCTGAGGCCCCAGCGGACAGCTGCTGCTCCCATTCGGGAATTTTTACATGTGGGCCGGCGCGGCTGACCACCGCGATGACCAGCGGTGCTCGCGCCAGCCGTTTGCGTTCAAATTCTATCTGCTCTGCGGTGGCATCAGGATGGTTGGCGCGAAACGCCGAAGCAATCGCCTCGCCAGCTGCCGAGCGGGCATCGCCCTCGAACAGGATGAACCGCCAGGGCGCAAGCTTCCCATGGTCCGGGACCCGCGAAGCGATTCTCAGGAGCATATCGATTTCGGATGCGGTCGGGCCCGGGCCGGCCAGTTCGATCGGTTTGACCGATCGGCGGGTCTTCAGCAGTTCTAGAGCGTCGGGCATCGGCGGCCTCGTGAAAATCGTGCGGTTGCGCCTACCACAGCGTTAACGTGGTCACAAACCGCCTGCCGCTTGGCTTGAAATCGCCTCGATTTCGGCCGAAAACAACCGCGCCATGAAGAGGGAATCTGCAATTGCCGCCTTGCGCGGCGGGCTATGGCCGGCTCTT
>JBGQLL010000121.1:0-9246 GCA_041500065.1 Pseudolabrys sp. | reverse complement strand
GTGACGGGCGGATAGGCACTGTCAGGAAACGTGCCGACGATTTTCACCTTGGGTTCGACCTTGGCATCAGTTTCGTACACGATGCCGACCGGCGTCTCGCCGCGCGCGACGAAGGCAAGGGTCGCGCGCACGTTTTCCGCCTGCGCGAGTTTCGGCTCCGCCGCCGACCAGGCGCCGAGCTTTTCCAAAGCTGCCTTGGCGTAAAGGCCGGCCGGTACGGCTTTCACATCGGCGACGGCGATGCGGCCGTCGCCCGCAAGCCTGGCAAGGTCGAATCCCTGCTCGATGGTCACATGGCCGAGCTTGGATTCCGCCGGCGCAATCAGCATCAGTTTGTTGCCAAGCAGGTTCATGCGTGTGTCCGGCTTGATCAGGTTGCGCTCGGTCACGTAGTCCATCCAGCGCAGATCGGCGGAGATGAACACGTCGGCGGGTGCGCCTTGCTCGATCTGCCGGGCCAGCGCGGAGCTTGCCTCATAGCTCGACACCACTTTGACCCCGGTCGCCTTGATAAAAACCGTATTGGTGTCGTCGAGGGCGTTCTTCAGTGACGCCGCAGCGAATACCGTGACCCGCTCCTGCGCGCTCAACGGTTGCGCTGCACCAAATAGCGCCACCAAAAAAAGAGCGAACATGGCGAAAAGTCGTAGAAACATGGCGGTTCTCCTGCCGTGCCATCGGGCACCGCGTTACGATCGGGAATATTGGACGGAACCGCCGTTCCGGCTCGCGCGGCGCGCCCACGCGCGCTGCAATGCCTAAGCCTAGCAAGTCCAGTCGACGGGGGTAAAGTCTCGTTGGAGTGAGAGGAATTGAATGGACGCAACTCCCATCGAAGGTGAGTTCGACTACATTGTCGTAGGTGCCGGCTCTGCGGGTTGTGTGCTGGCCAACCGATTGTCAGCCGATCCCACAAAGCGCGTGCTGCTGCTTGAAGCGGGCGGCAACGATAACTGGATCTGGTTTCATATTCCGGTCGGCTATCTTTTTGCGATCGGCAATCCACGCGGTGACTGGCTGCTCAAGACAGAGGCGGAGGAGGGCCTCAATGGCCGAGTCCTGAACTATCCGCGCGGCAAGGTGATTGGCGGCTCTTCGGCCATCAATGGCATGATCTACATGCTTGGTCAGGCCGGCGACTACGACCATTGGCGCCAACTCGGACTTCCCGGTTGGTCATGGGATGATGTGCGGCCCTACTTTCGCAAGCATGTCGACCACTTCCTGAAAAGCGAACACCACGCCGCTGGTGGTGAATGGCGGGTCGAATATCCGCGTCTGACTTGGGAAATTCTTGACGCGTTCCGTATGGCGGCAAACCAGTATGGCATTCCGACGGTTCAGGATTTCAATACCGGTGACAATGAGGGCATCTGTTATTTCCACGTCAACCAGAAGCGCGGCCGTCGATGGTCTGCGGCGCGTGGGTTTCTGAAGCCGGTGCTGCATCGTCAGAACTTGCAGCTCGAAACCGGTTGTCTCGTTGAGGCATTGGAATTGAGCGGCAGACGCGCGACGGGGGTCCGCTGGCGGCAGAACGGCGAATTGCGAAGTGCGCGCTGCCTTGGAGAAATCATCCTCGCAGCCGGCGCAATCGGCTCGCCCCACATCTTGATGCTTTCAGGCATAGGTCCGGCCGCACAGCTATCGCAATTCGGAATTCCGGTCACGCTCGACAAGCCGGGCGTCGGCACAAATCTGCATGATCATTTACAGTTGCGTATGATCTTCAAGGTCAAAGGCGTGAAAACATTGAACGAGACATATGCTTCGTTGTTCAACCGGCTCGGTATGGGGCTCAACTACGCGCTGCGCCGGCGTGGGCCGATGACGATGGCGCCATCGCAACTCGGCGCTTTTACCAAGTCGGACCCATCGCAAAACAGCGCCAATATTCAGTATCACGTGCAGCCGCTATCGCTCGACAAATTCGGCGAACCGCTGCATCCGTTCCCGGCCTTTACGGCGAGTGTCGCCAATGTGCGGCCGACCAGCCGCGGTGCGCTCACGCTTAAATCGAAGGATCCTTCGCAGGCCCCCGCCATCAAGCCAAACTATTTGTCGACGCCTGAGGATCAGCGCGTTGCTGCCGATTCTATCCGCGTCACGCGCAAGATCGTGGCACAGCCGGCACTGAAAAAATATTCTCCAGTCGAATACTTGCCTGGAACGTCAGTACGCGACGACGATGACGCTGGCTTGATAAGGGCCGCCGGCGACATCGGTACCACGATATTCCATCCTGTCGGTACGACGCGAATGGGTCGCGACGACGATACCCGCGCGGTGGTAGATGCGCGCCTGCGCGTGATCGGCATCGACGGTTTGCGTGTAGTGGATGCCTCCGTTATGCCATCGATCACGTCGGGCAATACCAATTCGCCGACCATGATGATTGCGGAAAAGGGCGCGGCGATGATTTTAGAAGACCAAAAACGTTTATAGTCGGACTGCGGATCAATGGAGGGGTGTCATGAATCTCGTGGAGCGAATCAAAGGGATCCTGCTGCAACCTAAATCGGAATGGCCGGCAATCGAGAGGGAACCGGGTAATGCGGGTTATCTGTTCCCGAACTACGTAGCGATCGTCGCCGCTATCCCGGCGGTGTGCACCTTTATCGGCACGTCGATCATCGGCTTCGGTGCGTACCGTGTCGGTCTCGGTCTCGGCCTTATACGCGCTGTCGTCGTTTATGCTCTCTCATTGGCCGGTGTTTTTGTTGTTGCCTATATTATCGACTATCTTGCGGGCACATTTGGCGCGCGCAAAAGTCCCGATAACGCCATGCGGGTATCGGCCTATGCGCCAACTGCCGCCTGGGTTGCTGGGGTATTCAACATCATCCCGGCGTTGGCCTTCCTGGGAATACTCGGCCTGTACAGCCTCTATCTGCTGCACACCGGCAT
Organism: Pseudolabrys sp.; assembly: GCA_041500065.1. Classification (GTDB taxonomy): domain Bacteria; phylum Pseudomonadota; class Alphaproteobacteria; order Rhizobiales; family Xanthobacteraceae; genus Pseudolabrys. The sequence goes on along the minus strand of JBGQLL010000121.1, from coordinate 6,339 downwards.
CGCAGCTCTGATGAAACCTCCGGCGGACAAGGCCGTGGTCTACACGATCGCTGTCATCGTCTGCGCGATCATCGTCTGGGTCATCATATTCGGCATCGCAGCGATGCTGTTCGGCCTCTAGCCGCAGGGTCAAGGCAACGCTTTGAGATGCCGGATCGGGCGGCCGGGCGCTATTGCCTGCGCCGCCGCGACAATGGCGTTGGCGTCAATGCCATAGTGCCGATAGAGATCGGCCAGCGATCCGGTCTGACCAAAATGCTCGACGCCGAGTGGACGTACCCGATGACCCGCAACAGCGCCGAGCCACGCGAGTGTCGCCGGGTGTCCGTCGAGTACGGTGACAAGGCCGCAATTCGGCGGCACATCACCGAACATCCGCTCGATATGAGAACGCGCATGGACAAGGCCGCGCTCGCGCGCGCGCTGAGCCGCGGCCCACCCTGCGTTGAGCCGGTCGGCGGAGGTTATTGCGAGCAAGCCGACATCGCGGCGGTCCTCTGCCATTAGACCAACCGCTTCGATCGCTTCCGGTGCAACCGCGCCGGTGTATGCAACGACCACCTGGCAGTTAGGCCCCGGTTTGCGCTGCCAATAGGCACCATCGACGATCTGTTGGCGCAGCTCCGGCGTCATTTGCCGCTGAATCTGCTCCACCGGCCGCGTCGATAACCGCAGATAAACGGAACCGCCGGTCTCGTCGCGAAGCCAGTTGCGCTCGGACGGCGCTGCGTCGCCGTCCTTCTGCATATAGGAAAAGGCCCAACTCATGATGGCCGCGAGTTCATCGACATAGGCAGGCTCGAAGCTGGCCAGTCCGTCCTGCGCTAGCCCGATCAATGGTTCAGCGATCGATTGATGCGCGCCGCCTTCGCCCGCCAGTGTGATGCCTGACGGTGTCGCGACAAGGATAAACCGGGCGTCCTGGTAGCAAGCGTAATTGAGCGCATCGAGTCCGCGCGCGATGAAGGGATCGTACAGCGTGCCGATTGGCAGCAGGCGTTCGCCATTAATCGTGTGGGACAAGCCGAGCGCTGAAAGCAGGATGAAAAGGTTCATCTCGGCGATGCCGAGTTCGATATGCTGGCCTTTGGGCGAGAATTCCCAATTGAAAGTCGATGGGATGTGCTCACTTTTGAACGTATCGGCCATGGCCTGGCGCGCAAACAGGCCGCGCCGATTGACCCATGGACCGAGATTGGTTGACACGGTCACATCCGGCGATGTCGTGACGATATGACGTGTGAAGTCGCTGTCACTTCGGCCAATCTCGTTGAGGATCGCGCCGAAGCCTGTTTGCGTGGACATCACCGGTTGGATCGTGACGGGAAGGCTGTCCGGCACGTCGATCATCGGCGCGCTGAGGCGCCTCATATTGCCAGCCGCGAATGGAACGCGCTCTAGGAACGATTGCAGCTGCTCGGTCGCGAGGGACAGGCCTTCGAATTTGTCCCACTCATGGTCGGGGCGCACGTCCATGGCCTGGCGGAAGGTTTCCATCTGCTGCGGCGTCATCAGGCCGGCGTGATTGTCCTTGTGACCAGCGAAGGGCAGCCCAAAGCCTTTCACCGTGTAGCAGATGAAGCAGGTCGGCTTTTCTGGATCGGCATTGTGGAAGGCTTTGAGCACCGAAGGCATGTCGTGCCCGCCGAGATTGTTCATCAGCGCAGCGAGCTCGCCATCACTTCGCTTCTCGATGAGTCTGCTAACATCGCCCTGGTCGCCGATTTCGTCGTTGAGCCGCTTGCGCCAAGCTGCACCGCCGGCGAATACAAGCGCCGAGTAAAGCTGGTTCGGACAATTGTCGATCCATCGGCGTAGGGTCTCTCCACCCGGCTCCTTGAACGCAGCCTGCTGGAGTGAGCCGTATTTCAGGATGACGACGTTCCAGCCGAAGTTTTTGAACAGCTCTTCGTAACGCGCCCAGAGGCCTTCGCGCACGACAGCGTCGAGGCTTTGACGGTTATAGTCGATAATCCACCAGCAATTGCGCAGGCCCTGTTTCCAGCCTTCCAGCAGAGCTTCAAAGATATTCCCCTCGTCGAGCTCAGCGTCGCCAACCAGGGCCACCATGCGGCCTTCCGGTCGATCAAGGCCCCAACCGTGCGCGCGCACATAGTCCTGTGTGAGAGATGAAAACAACGTCTGCGCCACGCCCAGGCCGACGGATCCGGTGGAGAAGTCGACGTCGTCGGTGTCTTTGGTGCGTGACGGATAGCTTTGTGCGCCTTTGTAGCCGCGAAATGCTTCCAGGCGCTCACGCGTCTGCTTGCCGAGCAGATATTGGATGGCGTGAAAGATCGGGCTGGCATGCGGCTTCACGGCGACGCGGTCCTGCGGTCGCAGGACGTCGAAATAAAGTGCCGTCATGATCGTCGCGAGCGACGCACTCGATGCCTGGTGGCCGCCGACTTTCAAACCGTCCGGGCTATCGCGCAGATGATTGGCGTTGTGGATCATCCAGCTGGCGAGCCACAGGACCTTACGTTCGAGCGAGCCGAGGATTCGCAGCGTGTTGGTATCAATCGGGCCTGCGTTCGTGGTGCTCTTGGGCATCGATGTTTCGCCGCGAGGATCAGCGCTTGTCGTTAGCCAGATTGGTGCTCTTGTCGGGCGCTTCAAGGACCGTTTTGCAGGCGGGCGGAAGGTCGGCGAGCATGACTGGCTTCGGCGGTTTTGCCGGTTTTGACGGCGTGATCTGCGGGCGCAGCACCTTGTCGGAGAACCAATAGTTGAGTTCCTTGGCACTGCAGCCGTCGTCGCCGGAAACTGGCGGTTGCGCGCGGCAGCTTGGCGAATCGGCCGGGCAGCGCAGACGCACGTGGATATGGTCGTGGTGGCCGTACCAGGGCCGCACCTTCGCCATCCAGATATCGTGTGCCTTGTCTTCGACGCGGCACAGTTCCTTCTTGATGGCGGCATTCACCAGTACGCGCTCGACTTCCGGCTGCTGGGCGGCTGTCTTGATGAAGGCGACGTGCTGCGGTGTCCAGGTCTGCGGGTTGAGGTGTTTCCAGTCGTCCGACACGAGATTGATGGCCGCTATCTTGTCGCGTTCTTCCTTGCTCAACGTGCGATCCGGCATGGGCATGAACCAGATGTCGACATCGAGACCAATCTGATGGCTGGCGTGGTCGGATGGCGATGGCCCGCCCCGCGGTTGTGACAGGTCGCCGACCAGGACGCCTTTCCAGCCGGTGGCCTTGGATGCGAGCGGGGCAAATTTTTCCAGAAAGTGGATCAGGCTCGGGTGTCCCCAATATCGATTACGCGACACCCGCATCACTTGCCAGGTTGGGCCGTTGAGCGGGAATTCAACGCCGCCGGCGAGACAACCGCGCGGGTAGTAACCGATTGCCACAGCCTTCCCGAGCGACGGCAGCTGTTTCTCGCCGAAAAGCTGTTTGGCCGGCAGGCTTTTTTCTTTTTCCTGCTGGGTCAGTGCCGGCTTCTGCGGTGGTAGCGGTGAGATCGCTGCCTTTGCCGGCGTCTGTGCAAGGGCGGTGCGCTCGCCGACGGCAAGGGAGCCGACGACGGCGAAGAACAAGACGAATGGGGTCATAATTCGAGTGAACATGACGTTTCCGATCGAACGTTTCCGTCTTCGCCTGACAGAAGGGGCGTATACTAGCACACCTGAGGCAAAAAGACGGCCGTAGCACCGGGTTCCGCGCGCCGCGTTACACGTCCACTTTCAGCGCGGCGATGAACGCTTCCTGCGGAATGTCGACCTTGCCGAATTGTCGCATGCGCTTCTTGCCTTCCTTCTGCTTATCCAGAAGCTTGCGTTTGCGCGTAGCGTCGCCGCCGTAGCACTTGGCGGTGACATCTTTGCGGAAGGCGCGCACAGTTTCGCGCGCGATGATCTTGCCGCCAATCGCGGCCTGGATCGGGACCTGGAACATGTGCGGTGGAATCAGCTCCTTGAGCTTTTCCGCCATTGCGCGGCCGCGGGATTCGGCACGGGTTCGATGCACCAGCATGGAGAGCGCGTCGACCGGATCGCCGTTGACCAGCATCTGCAATTTCACCAGGTCGGCCGGCTTGTAGTCGGTGAGGTGATAATCAAACGAGGCATAGCCGCGCGACACCGATTTCAACCGGTCGTAAAAATCGAACACCACCTCGTTGAGCGGGAGGTCGTATTTCACCATGGCGCGGTTGCCCACATAAGTGAGCTCTTTCTGCTCGCCGCGACGGTCCTGGCAAAGCTTGAGCACCGCGCCGAGATACTCGTCCGGCGTCAGAATGGTCGCCTCAATCCACGGTTCCTGCATCTCGGCGATTTGGGTCGGGTCCGGCATGTCGACCGGATTGTGAATCTCGAGCTCCCTGCCGTCGCGCAGTGAGATCTTGTAGATAACCGACGGCGCGGTCGCGATCAGATCGAGATTGAACTCGCGAGTCAGACGCTCCTGGATAATCTCCAAGTGCAGCAGGCCGAGGAAGCCACAGCGGAAACCGAAACCGAGAGCGGCGCTTGTCTCCATTTCGTATGTGAAACTGGCGTCGTTCAAGCGAAGCCGGCCCATGGCCGCGCGCAATTCCTCGAACTGCGCGGCGTCGACCGGGAACAGGCCGCAGAACACAACAGGGATAGCCGGGCGGAAACCAGGTAGCGGAGTCTCGATCGGCTTGCGGTCGTCGGTGATGGTGTCACCCACGCGCGTGTCGGCGACTTCTTTGATCGAAGCGGTAAGCATGCCGATCTCGCCGGGACCGAGCTCGTCCACCAGCGTGAGCTTGGGCGTAAACACACCGGTGCGGTCCACGTCGTAGGCGGAGTTGGTGCCCATCATGCGAATGCGCTGGCCTTTCTTGAGCACGCCGTCAACGATACGGACCAGCACGACCACGCCGAGATAAAGGTCGTACCAGCTGTCAACCAGCAGAGCCTTGAGTGTGGCATCGCGGTCGCCTTTCGGTGGCGGCAGCCGCGTGACGATGGCTTCCAGCACCTCCGGTACGTTGAGCCCGGTCTTGGCGGAAATCTCGATCGCGTTGCTGGCGTCGAGTCCGATCACATCCTCGATTTGCTGCTTCACCTTGGCCGGCTCGGCGGCGGGCAAGTCCACCTTATTGAGAACAGGTACAATCTCGTGACCGTTATCGATCGCTTGATAGACGTTTGCCAGCGTCTGCGCTTCAACGCCTTGGCTGGCATCGACCACCAGCAACGAACCCTCGCAAGCGGCGAGCGAGCGGTTGACCTCATAGGCGAAGTCCACGTGGCCGGGCGTATCGATCAGATTGAGCACATAGTCCTTGCCATCGCGCGCCTTGTATTTGAGCCTCACAGTTTGCGCCTTGATGGTAATTCCGCGCTCGCGCTCGATATCCATGGAATCGAGCACCTGCTCCTTCATCTCGCGCTCCTCGAGCCCGCCGGTGAGTTGAATCAACCGGTCGGCCAGAGTCGATTTTCCATGGTCGATATGGGCGACGATGGAGAAATTGCGGATGTTCTGGATTGGAGACGCCGTCATGGCGGCGAGATAACACCGGGAGTTCAAGGCGGCAAGGAGCCGGACGCGACTACTTTCCCGCCCGGGAATGAGCGGGAAAGGCCTCTCGGCGGTCGGCGGCGACTAATACCGGTAGTGATCGCTCTTGAACGGCCCGGTCTGCGGCACGCCGATATACGCGGATTGCTTGTCACTGAGCTTGGTGAGCTTCACACCGATCTTGTCAAGATGCAGCCGCGCGACCTTTTCATCGAGCTGCTTGGGCAGTGTGTAAACCTGGTTCTTGTACTTGCCCGGGTTGGTCCACAATTCGATCTGCGCCAACGTCTGGTTGGTGAACGACGATGACATGACGAAGCTCGGATGCCCCATGGCGTTACCGAGGTTCACCAGACGTCCTTCCGACAGCAGGATGATGCGTTTGCCATCCGGGAATTCGACCTCGTCCACTTGCGGCTTGATGTTGTTCCACTTCATGTTGCGCAACGACGCAATCTGAATCTCGCTGTCGAAGTGGCCGATATTGCAGACGATGGCGCGGTGCTTCATCTTCCGCATGTGCTCGAGCGTAATCACGTCCACATTGCCGGTGGCAGTGACGAAAATATCGGCGCGCGGTGCAGCGTCTTCCATGGTGACGACTTCGTAGCCTTCCATGGCGGCTTGCAACGCGCAGATCGGATCGACTTCCGAAACCATCACGCGGCAGCCGGCCTGACGCAGTGACGCGGCCGAGCCTTTGCCGACGTCGCCAAAACCCGCGACCATCGCAACCTTGCCTGCCATCATCACGTCGGTCCCGCGGCGAATGCCGTCAACCAGCGACTCGCGGCAACCGTAGAGATTGTCGAACTTCGATTTTGTAACGCTGTCATTG
>JBGQLL010000120.1:0-9275 GCA_041500065.1 Pseudolabrys sp. | reverse complement strand
GTATCTAGCCATTCACCTCCGGCTCAGATCGGACGAAAGCGAAGCCTAATTTGCTAACGCGATGTCCGCTTTGGGTCAAAAGCAGACGCGAGGCCGTCTAGCTGCGATGTCTGCTTTACCCCTTTACCCCCGAAAGCGGACATCAGCCTGTCGTGCCGGCATGTCCGCTAAGTGCCAATAGCGGACATCACTCCGGCTCGACCCCTGCCCATAGCGAGCTGCTCTGTCGTTCGCGAGTGCTTGGGCACACGCGATCGCCTCCCGGTCAAAAAGAACGGATCCTTCCCAGATTCGATACAATTACACCGATGTCCCGAGATAGGCTTCCATCACGCGCGGATTGGACAACAATTCCTGGGGTGTACCGGAAATCGCGATCTTGCCTGTTTCCAGTACGTGCGCATGATCGCAAATTTCTAGACCGAGCCACGCCATCTGCTCGACGAGCAGGACCGTTAAGCCGCGCGCCTTCAGTTGCGTGAAGGCGTCGAAAATCGTCCGCACCATGATCGGCGCGAGGCCAAGGGACGGCTCATCGAGTAAAAGCAATCGCGGCCGGCTGACCAGTGCGCGTGCGATAGCAACCATCTGCTGTTCTCCTCCGCTCAAGAGTCCGGCTGGCTGTTCGAGCCGCTCTTCGACGCGCGGGAAAAGCTTAAAAATATCGGCAAGGTTCTCGGAAAATTCAGCTCGCTTGCCAGCGCGCAGGCGGGGATAGGCACCGAGTTCCAAATTCTCCCGCACTGTGTGCTCCGGAAAAAGCTGGCGCCCCTCCGGCACCATGGCGAGCCCCTGTTGGGCGATTTCGTGGGCGGGGAAGCGCAGAATGTCATTGCCGTTGAAAAGCACGCGGCCCGTGGCCGACTTCATTAAGCCAGCCAAACTACGCAGCAACGTTGTCTTTCCGGCGCCGTTGCTGCCGAGGATAGTGACAATTTCGCCACGCTCGACCGTAAACGATACGCCCTTCACGACTTCAAGTTCGCCATAGGCGACATGCAGATTGTCGACTTCAAGCAGCGGCATGGGACGGTCCAAGATAGGCGGCGATCACGCGCTCGTTGCGGCGGATGTCGGCCGGCTCTCCATCGGCGATAACGGCGCCATGATCGAGTACGGTAATCCGATCGGAAACGGCCAGAACGAGATCCATGTGGTGCTCGACCAGCAGTATAGTCATCCCCATGCTCTTGAGCTTGCGGATGACCACCGCGAGCGCGCGAATTTCCTCTGCGACCAGACCGGCCGCTGGCTCGTCGAGCAGCAATATACGCGGTTCAACTGCGAGCGCGCGGGCGATTTCGACCAGTCGGCGATGCCCATAAGCCAGCGCCGTCGCAGGAGTCCGCGCAAGATGCAAAATTCCGAGTAGACGCAACAGCGCTTTCGCCTGGCACAATTGACGCGTGTCCTCTTCTTTGCCACGGCGCGAGTTGAGCAGCGCATCCCACGGGCTGGTGCGCGAATGCCGCGCCATACCGACCACCACATGTTCGATTACGGTCATGTTTCCAAACAGCTTTAGTGTCTGAAACGTCCGCACGATTCCCTGCCGCGCTGCGATGTGCATGGAACTGATTTTCGCGTCCGCGCCATCTACATTGATGCGCCCGCTATCAGCCCGGTACGTTCCGGAGACAATATTGATCAGCGTCGTCTTGCCGGCACCGTTCGGGCCGATTAGAGCGTGAATCGATCCGGCGGCGACGCGAACGCTCACATCGGACAACGCGATGAGGCCGCCAAACGCGCGCGACACATTTTCGATGTGCAATTCCGCGCCGGAAACAGCCGGCAAGGCGACGGCCGTTTCGTCGTCGCCAGAGGCCTCGGTGTCCGTCGCACCTTGCGGCTCGCCGCGGCGCGTCACGAGACCCATGACGCCGTTCGGAAGAAAATAAAGTGTTAGCAGGATCAGGCAGGCGTAGACGATGAGACGGTATTTGTCGAAATCGTGCAGCATCTCGGGCAGCAGCATAAGGACACTGGCGCCGATGACCGGCCCTAGTATGGTGCCGGCGCCGCCGAACAGCACTGCGAGCAGAAAGAAGACGGAGCTGAAGAACTGGAAATTGTCGGGACTGATGTAGTTCTGCTGATGAGCAAACAATGTCCCGCCGAATCCAGCGAACGCAGCACTGATGACGAAAACGATGACTTTCAGGCGATAGACGTCGATGCCGACGGACGCGACAGCTATTTCGCTGTGTTTGACCGCGCGCATCCGCGTGCCGAACTGTGAGCCGACGAGCCGAACTTGCAGCGCCAGGGCGGCGAGAAACAAGGCGAGAACGACGTAGTAGAATGACCGCGTCTCGAGCCGCAGCGCGCCGATCTGCGGTTTCGGTATCGAGGAGATTCCAAGATCGCCGCCGGTGACCGAAACCCATTCCTGTAGGATTTTCCAGACCACCCATCCGAACGCGATCGTCACCATCGCGAGATAGGGACCGCGCACGCGCAATGCCGGGACAGCCAGGACGATGCCGGACAATGCAGCGACGATCGTACCGCAAATGACGCCGAGCAAGATGTGGAGACCGGTTTGCGCGAAGAAAGAAATTGTCGCGAGTGCTTTGGTTAAGAGCGCTGTCGTATAGGCTCCCATCGCCATGAACGCGGCATGGCCGAGGGAGAATTGTCCGGCATATCCGCTGAGGATGTTCAGCCCGATTGCGACGATACTGTAGATGAAGACGATGATGCCGAGAAAGGTGTAATATGTGCCGCCCGTGATAACCGGTATCGCGGCCAAGGCCGCCACGATCGGGAGCAGGACCAGAGCGCGCGCGTCGCGCATCAGGCGCGTTCCTCTTGCCGCCGACCAAATATTCCTTCCGGACGCGCATAGAGCGCCACGATCATGATGGTGAAGCCGACAATGTCCCTAATGCCGGTATAGAGATAACCCGACACCAGACCCTCGAACGCCCCGTACAATAATCCACAAATCAGGATACCGCGGGGCGCGGCAAGCCCGGCGATGATCGCGATGGCGAATGCCTTCAGTCCCAGCACCGTTCCCATTTGCGGCTCGGCAAGCGTCAACGGCACGACAAGGAACCCGGCGACCCCAGCGAGCGCTGCAGCCACCGCATAGGACAAAGCTTCGATGCGCCGTGTGTTGATCCCCATCAGGCTGCTCACGTCGCCACTATGGGAGACGGCGCGGAACGCCTTGCCCGGCAGCGTTCTCCGATAGAAAAAATCGAGCCCAACAAAGGTAGCGCACGCGGCCGCGATGATCAGCAATTGCTGCGGAAGAATGGACACCGGGCCGAGATAAACCGGATCCTTTCCAAAAAACGGCGGCACCGGCGTCGGGTTGCGGCCCCAGACAATCTCGGCGAGGTCGATCATCAGGAATCCGACCGCGAGCGTGCTCATCACCCAAACGTCGCTACCGGCACGCAGAAACGGATAGACCGAGAAGCGCTCGGCGACGAGGCCGAGCGCGAACAGCGCAATCATGACGATGGGCAGAACGATCAGTGGATGAATGCCGTATTGGACATTGAGCGAATAGGTCAGCATGCCGCCGAGCATCACCCACATGCCCAGCGCGAAGTTAAGCGCCTTCGTCGTCATGAAAGTGAGGCTGTAGCCGACCGCGATCAGGCCGTAGATGGCGCCCGTCGCAATTCCGCTCAGGGCGATTTGCAGAAAAAAATACATTCGGATCGTCACCGTTGTCTGCAAGGCGGATCAGACAAGATACGGGCCCGCACCGCTTTGGCGCGGGCCCGCAATGTTAGCCCGCTTACAGGAGCTTCATGGTCGACTTGTCGATGTACTTCTTCGTCTTCTCGTCGAGGTCGACATAGGGACCGTTGCTATCGAACTTGACTTCGAGAAGCTTGCCGTTGGTCCAGCGCGCCATGATCATGTCTTCCTCGGTCACGGCGTTGTGGCGATCTTTGGTAAAGACCGGACGCGTGAAGTTCTTGATCAGGCCTTTGAACTGCGGAATGTCCTCCAAGCCGGCACGGATCTGGGCCGGTGCGAAGCCGTTCTTCTCCATAGCCGCCTTGAACAGATACACCGCGTCATAGGCGCCGACTGCGAACACGGCGGCGCTCATGGTTTCGTTGTACCGCTTGCTGTAGGCGTCAATGAACGCCTGGCGTTCCGGCGACTGCGGACCGTCGATCGTGACCGTCGTGCTAGTCAACACGCCTTCGGCGGAATCGCCGGCCGCTTTCCAGAATGCGGGGCCTGCGATGCCCCAAGCGGACACGTACGGCGTATTGTTGCTGAGCTTTTCCTTTGTCTTCACCACAAAGGTGTTCTCGCGAACCAGCGCGTAGTTGAGGATGCTCTCGGCACCGGCATCCTTGAGCTTGATGATCTGCGCCGTCATGTCGGTGTCGTTATTGTCGAACGTCTCGTCCGCCACCGGCGAGAGGCCATTCTCCTTGAGCCGGCGCTGTAGCTCACCGCGGCCGGTGACGCCCCAGCCGCCGGTCCAGGTCAGGAGGCCAACCCTTTTGTGCCCGAACTTCTTGACGATGGTATCGACCATGAAGTTGCCCTGGCCGGTCCCGTACATGCCAACGCGGAAAAGGTAATTGTCTCTCCCCTGCTTCTGTGCGTCGTTCTCGGTGATCTCCGTCGCATCCGTCGCCGGACAGATGACTGGAACTTTAAGTGTGTCGTTGACTATAGGCGCGACCGCGAGCATCGAAGCGCTGTTTGTTGCGCCGATGATGCCAACGACATTCTCGCGTTCAACCAGTTCGCGGTATTGCGCGACGGTTTTGACGGGGTTGTGCTCGTCGTCACGGGAAATGAGGACAAGTTTGCGTCCCTTGACGCCGCCTTTGGCGTTGATCTCGTCGATGGCGATTTCCGCGCCACGCTTGATCTCGATACCCACAAACGAGGCCGGCCCACTCAGGGCACCGGCAAATCCGAGCTTGACGTCCTGTGCATTTCCGCTGCCGACTGCCGCAAAGGACACCACCGCAACGGCAGCAGCAATCCGTGTAATCGAGCGACTCATCTTTACCTCCCTGCTGTTAAGCTAAGCACCATTTATCCTTCAGTCGCTTCCTTCTCGTCCTGCGACGGTTCGTTGTGTTGCAGGTTCTCCGAGTAATGGTTTCTTGTCTGCCCATGGATGCGCCGCCTCGAAGGCCGCGGCCGCGCACAGAATGTCCGTCTCGCCAAGTGCCTTTGCCACGACATGCAGACCGACCGGCAGCCCGGCTTGCGTAAATCCGCAAGGCACCGACGCTGCCGGTAACCCGCAAAGATTGAACGGATAGGTGTAGGCGACCCACGAGACGATATTAGCACCGTCAAGTTCGGGGGGGACATCGCGACCAAGATCAAATGCCACGACCGGTGTTGTCGGCGTCATCAAAAGATCGAATTTTTCGAAGAATTGCCTGACCTTTTCGCGGAATTCGTAACGCGCGAACACGCGACCGTAATATTCGTCGATGCTCTGGTCGAGGGCCTTGTCGAGCACGCCTGCCACTACTGGATCGATCAACTCGCGCTGCTCAGTGAGCGTTTTCTTCAGCCGCGTGCCGACACCGGCATAGAATTCCGCCATCCATAGGTCGATCGGGTCGTCAAAAACCCGCTCGACCAGTTCAACGCTGCAGCCGAGTTCCTCAAACGCGCGCGCCGCGTTGCCAGCAAGCTCCGCGACTTCGCGTGTTGGACGTGCGTAACCGAGCGTCGGGCTCCAAGCGATCCGAAAGCCCTTTGGCGATCGATCGCACGCGCCGAGATAGTCCGGTACGTTCGCTGCGACACTAGAATAATCGCGAGCATCGAAGCCGGAAATCGCGGTCAGTAGCAAAGCCGCGTCGCGCACCGTGCGCGCTAGAGGCCCAACATGGGCGAGCGTCGGCGTCGCTGCAGCGGGGAAGATCGGAACGCGGCCAAAATGCGCCTTGATGCCAAAGAGCCCGCAAAACGACGATGGAATGCGAATCGATCCACCGCCGTCGGTTCCAAGCGCGAATGGCGTCAGCCCCGCAGCAACGCTCGCGCCCGCTCCGGCAGAGGAGCCGCCCGTCGTCTTGGCAAGATCCCACGGGTTACGGGTTTCACCGGTGAGCGGGCTGTTGCTCGATCCCTTGCAGCCGAATTCGGTCGTGGTGGTCTTGCCGATAATCGCCGCACCATGTGCCTTCACCCGTTCCGATGCAGGCGAATCGACCGGAGCGATGAAATCGGCAAGCGTGAGCGAGCCTGACGTGAAGCGAACACCTTTAACCGCGGTCAGGTCTTTGATGGACAGCGGAAGCCCGGTCAGCAGGCCCGCCTTTTCATCCGACATCACGGCCTTTTCGGCCTTGCGTGCCGCCTCGATCGCAAGCTCGGGCGTGATCGTCACGAACGCGTTGAGCGATGGCTGCGATGCCTCGACATGCTGAAGCGTGCTTTCAACAATCTCGACCGGTGATGCCTGCTTCTCTCGGATCAGGCGACGCATCTCCATGGCGCTCATGAACGAAAAATCATTCTTCACCCGCGGGCCCACGACGCCTGCGGGTCGCAGGACTGCGGCGTCACGTCGTTTGTCGATGGATCGCTCCATCGTCATCAACCGCTCCCGTCAGTCGAGCATAGCTACGGCGCGCACCGGCGAACCGCTCCCGTTGCAGATGTTTAATGGCAACCCGCTGAATTCGAACTCGCCCTTGCCGACGAGCGCCTCGAGATTGCAAAGCCATTCGTAATGCGTAATACCGCGATCGCGGCACACTCTGTGATTGGGAAAGAGGTTGCTGTTCGGTCGATCAGTCGATGGACCTTCGACGCCATGCACGCGCGAACGGTCGGCCAGCCAATGCGTCGCCTCCGCGGTGATGCCCTGGTTCGACCACACAACTTTGTCGGTTGGGTAATGCCGCTTGTGCAGCCCGCTGCAAATCAGGACTATGTGGCCGTCAATCTTTACGCCAGCCTTTTTTTCCGCTTCCTCGAAATCCTTCGTGTCGATGTCGCCGAGATCGGGGATGTGCCGCATATCTAGGCACACGGCCTTGCCCATGAACATGTCGAGCGGCATCTGATCGATCGTCGCGCCGCCGCGCTTGGTATGACAAAATGAATCTACGTGCGTACCCACATGATCCATCATGGCAAGGAATGTCGTGCACCCGCCAAGCGGATCCTCCGGCGTGCCGTTGCCCCAGGTTTCCATTTCGTCATGCGTAAATTGCGGAAGGATTACCGGCCGTGGGAAAAACTTATGCGCCGGCATGTTGTTGGTGAGCGGGACTGATAAATCCATGATAACGCGAGCCATGATCTACACCCGAATCTGCTTTGTTTCCTTTTGCCTTGCGGGATCCGGAAACAATCAGGTGTCGTCGCGCGCCCGGCTGTTCTTGCTTGCTGTTGGGTAACGTCGTCCGCCCACCGTGAGGTCTCAGTGTAGCGAAGCACCACCCCATCGAAATTTCACGTCTTCGACCCTGCTGGTCCGGTTCCCACGTTTAAATGGTAACCGGGATCTGGCCTGTGGCAATCTAAATGTTTCTGGGACTTTGCCCAAGGCTAGCGACTCCTTCGGTGAAATTGTTTATCGAGCAGGTGCGAACTCTGACTTCAGGCGGAAAGTCAGTAACTTAGATGATGCTCGATGGCCCCTGCATACGGGCCTTGGGTCCGACGGGGCGCGCAAGTTTTGTCTTCTAGGCCGGCTTAACGGATACTTTTTTATAGGCAGTCACTTCGCGAAGCGAAAGTGGGTCTATCACACGTCACCTGAGCTGTTTTTGCGTATTAGTGACCCGGGACCCGGCGATGGCAATGGCGGTTTTGTCGTACGCGTGCATGTTTCCGGGCCAGCAGGCAGTTCACCACATGCGCCCTACGACCTCTTGCGCGATGGAGGTCTGGTCTGGACGAGCGAACCGCGCGATCGGATTTTTGTACGGGTTGAGCCGAGGAATTCAGGTAGCAACGCTGTCGAATTTGCCTTGGAGACACCCGACCAAATCACTTGGCGCAAAGAACTAGTGATCACGTCCGGCAATCCCGCCGATCCCGGCTCATGGACGGTTTACACTCAGGACACCCGTCATGAGGACGTAAATGGACTCTGGTTGCAACAGCTTGCAGGCGGCTCACTCGTGCTGCGGCGTTTATATCCCTGGCCCAAAGGCATGGCCGACGTGTTTCGAATCGAGCATCTTGAGAGAGCTGCTCCCGGATCACGAATTATATTCCGCTGGTATCAAGACTGATGTGGAGGTTCTGCCATGTCCGCTTAGTGCCATAAGCGGACATCGCGCCACTTATTCAATCACCTCGTCAGCGCGAGCGAGCGCTGACGGCGGAATTGTGAGACCCAGTGCCTTAGCAGTTTTGAGATTGATCACAAGTTCATACTTGGTCGGCGCCTACACCGGCAGGTCGACCGGCTTCTCACCTTTGAGAAATGCGGTCGACATAGCCGGCGGTGCGCCGGGCCTGGTCAACCACATCGGGCCCATAGGAGATCAGGCCGCCACCGGCGACGAAGGGGCGTAGGAAATAAACTGTGGGCAGCTTGTGCCGGGCCGCAAGCGCGATGATCAGTTCGCGATGAATGAGCGACAATGGGCTTCCCGTCACGATCAGGCCGCCATTGCCGGAACGCGCGAAGGCCGCGACGCCGCGCTCGATCTGCCCGCGGAAGCTCAGACCGTCGCCGCCTTCCTCGCTGCCGAGGCCAACCGCGGCATAAAAGCATCAACAATCGGGCGGCGCCTAGCAGCGATCCGCTACGCTCATAAGTTCGCCGGGCATGAACCACCGACCAACTCAGAAGCGGTCAAAGCGACGCTGCGAGGTATTCGGCGAACTGCAAGAAGTGCCCCTACCCGCAAGGCACCAGCCACAGCCGACAGGATTGTTGCGATGGTGAACACGGTAGGCGGAGATCCCAAAGATGTTCGTGACCGCGCACTCCTCCTGCTCGGCTTTGCCGGCGCCTTCCGCCGCTCCGAGCTGGTAGCCCTCGATATTGCCGACCTGCAGTTCTGCGATGGCGATTTACGAGTGGTTGTTCGGAAGAGCAAAACTGATCAGGAAGGCCAGGGCGCTACGATTGCAATCGCGCGTGGCTCGATCGCCTGCCCTGTAGAAGCGGTTCGCGCCTGGATCAAGACAGCGGGCATTGTTGATGGCCCCCTATTCCGCCCTGTTACGAGGACGGGAAAGATCTCGACTCGGCGGTTGTCCGGCAGAGCTGTCGCTGAACTTGTGAAAGCCTATGCGCGACGGGCGGGCCTGAAGGCAGCGGATTTTAGCGGTCATTCGTTGCG
>JBGQLL010000119.1:0-9282 GCA_041500065.1 Pseudolabrys sp. | reverse complement strand
GTCGGGCGCGATGACGACGTCATCACGTCAGCCGGCTTCCGCATCGGACCGGGCGAGATCGAAGACTGCCTCATCCGTCATCCCGCCGTGGCTCTCGCCGCGGCGGTTGGCAAGCCCGACGCGCTGCGCACTGAAATCGTCAAAGCTTTCATTGTGCTCAAGAAAGGCTACGCTGCGTCAGACGCGCTGGCGTCCGAGATCCAGGGTTTCGTCAAAACGCGATTGTCGGCGCACGAATATCCCCGCGAGGTCGCGTTCATCGAGGACATGCCGATGACAACAACGGGCAAGGTCATCAGGCGCTTGTTGCGCGACCGGGCCTGATACTGGCGCGATTGGTCCAGCCGCAAGCTCAGCCCAGCTTTGCGACGTCGGCAAGAATGCTTTCGACTGCCTCGCGCTCGGCAGGCCCGAGTGCGCCCTGGGGCGGGACGGGTTCGCCGACCGCGTAGCCCTGGATCTGCAATCCGGCCTTGATGCACGCCGCAAGGTTGAATCGTGCGAAGGCCTCATTGATGCGCCAGAGGTCGCGTTGAAGCTTCATCGCCTCCGGCCACTTTCCCGCACGACAGAGATCATAGAGCCGGACACTCTGGCGCGGCACGATGCATGCGGGTCCGGCCATCCAACCAACGCCACCGATCAGCATGACCGCCGCGGGGATGTGCGCCGAAGCCGAAAAGACCTTCATGCGTGGTGTACGGTTCATGATCGACAGCAGGCGGCCGGTGTTGGTCGATGCATCCTTGATGTACTGGATGCGCGGATGCTCCGAGAGACGCGCGATGACATCGAGCGAAAGGTCGCTGCGCTGGAATTGCGGATTGGTGTAGAGCGCAACCGGAATGTCGACCGCGTCTGCGATTGCGCGAAAGTAGGCTTCGATCTGCGCGTCCTTTAGCGGGAAGTACGCTTCCAAAATGGCGAGGATGCCGTCGGCGCCGAGCTTTTGATAGGTCCTTGCCTGTTCGATTGCATCCGCCGTGACGGTTGACGCGACACCAGCGATCACCGGCACTCGGTTTCCAGCCGCTTCAACCGTCGCGCGCACGACCGCTTCACGCTGCGCGCGATTGAGATAGGCAAATTCACCCGTCGAGCCGAGCGGCGTCAGGCCGTGCACGCCCGCTTTAATCAGATCGGACGCGAGCGTCCCGAGCACGTCAGTGAGGATTTTCCCTTGTGCGTCGATGGGCGAGACGAGATAGGGGAATACGCCGTGGAAGTCGCTCATGCGTTGCCTAAAACACCCATAATGCCTCGGGCGGAAATTCGACATAGTGCTCGCCCGGCTCAAGCGGCGCTGACGCATAGGCGCGCACGCTGAGCGTGTCGCGTGCGAACACGAGCTCCCACCGCTCGCCAAGATACATCGGCGCCTTGAGCTCCATTTTCAGGCGATTGGGGCCGGGGCTCGAGGCACAGCGCGCGCGTTCGATGCGGATGATGCCTGTGGCCTTTCCGCCCGGTGCAGCCTTGGTGCGGGCCATGCCGGTGAGCCGCTCACCAAACAATTCGATTGTCGCGCGTCCGCCCGAATTTTCCACCAATTTGCCGTCGAGCCGGTCGTTGCTGCCCATGAATTCCGCCGCGAACAACGTCGCGGGCTCGTTATAAAGTGCGGTCGGCGGCCCTTCCTGCGCAATGATACCGGCATCGAGCAGGACGATGCGATCGGCAATCGCCATTGCTTCCACCTGATCGTGGGTGACATGAATGGCGGAAAGGCCGAGCGTGACGATCAGCGTACGCAGCCAGGCGCGCGCTTCCTCGCGAAGCTTGGCGTCAAGATTGGACAAGGGCTCATCGAGCAGGATCACCGGCGGCTCATAAACAAGCGCGCGTGCGATGGCGACGCGCTGTTGCTGCCCGCCCGACAATTGATGTGGATAGCGCGCGGCAAGATGACCAAGCCCGATCTGCGACAAGGTTTTTTCGACCCGCGTCTTGATCTCCGCGGCGGATACCCCGCGCAGCTTCAGGCCATAGGCTACGTTGTCGAAAACGGT
The DNA here is from genome assembly GCA_041500065.1 of Pseudolabrys sp. GTDB lineage: Bacteria > Pseudomonadota > Alphaproteobacteria > Rhizobiales > Xanthobacteraceae > Pseudolabrys. The sequence continues at coordinate 7,273 of JBGQLL010000119.1, read as the reverse complement.
TCGGTGCGGCCACAGCGCGTAGGACTGGAAGACGAGGCCCAGACCGCGTTCTTCCGCCGGCAATTCAACTCCGCGCGCGGCATCGAAGAAGACATGGTTGCCGATGGCAATCGATCCGCTGTGGGGTGTCTCCAGCCCTGCGATGGCACGCAACAATGTGGTCTTGCCGCTGCCGGAAGGCCCAAGCAGCGCCACGACCTCGCCTGCCGGCACGGCGACCGAGACGCCTTTGAGGATTTCGTTGTCGCCCAGGCGAAGAGCGACGTCCTTGACGGTGAGGTCAGCCATGCAGGCGCACTCCAAGTCGGACAGCGACGGCAAGGCCGACGCCGATCATGACCACATTAACGACGGACAACGCCGACACCAGATCGATGGCGCCGGTGCCCCATAGTGACACCAAAAGCGAGCCGATGACCTCTGTGCCCGGGCCAAGAAGATAGATGCCGGTCGAGTATTCGCGCACAAAGATCAGAAAGACCAGAAGCCAGCTCGCGAGCATGCCATATTTGATCAGCGGTACGGTGACATCGCGTTTCACGCGCAGATCGTTGGCGCCGGCGGTGCGTGCGGCTTCCTCCAGTTCCGGCGCGACCTGAAGCAGCGTGCCGGACACCAGCCGCATCCCGTAAGCGAGCCAGACAATCGTGTAGGCGAGCCAGATCGAGACCATCGTCGACTTCAGCGGCGACAGGAACGGCACAAAGAGAAACACCCACAACAGCGCGAGACCGGCGACGAGACCGGGCATGGCGCGCGGCACCATCACGAGGTAATCGACAAGCCTGGTCCAGCCCGAATTCCAGCGATGCACCGCGAGCGCAATCGCGGTGTACCACGCGACGGCCACCGCGCCGCCAATCACGCCGATGCCAAGCGTGTTGAGGATGCCGCGAATGACATTCGGATATTCGGTCAGTTCGCGGTAGTGATCGAGCGTGAGCACATCGAGCAACTTCACGCCTTCGCCCCAGGTCACCACGAAGGAACGGAGCGTGATGCCGAACAACGGTACGACGACGGTAACAAAGAGCCACAGCATGATTGCGCCGAAGGCAAACCAGCGCCAGCCATGGAGCCGTAGCGGCTGCGTCTTGAGGCCCTTGCCGCGCACCGAAACGTAGCGCTGCGCTTGACGAAGCAGCAGGCGCTGCATGAACACAAGCGGCGCGGTGATGGCGATGATCGCGACCACGACCACGGCCATCAGCTGGTAGGACGGCACCCCCAGTTTGTTGGTGAGCTTGTACAGGTAAGTCGACAGCACCAGCACGTCCTGCGGATCGCCTAGGACCAGCGGCAATCCAAACAGCTCAAAGCCAAGGAAAAACACCAGCACGCCGGCAAACAAAATTGCCGGCAGGATCATTGGCAGGCTGACATTGACGGCGACGCGAAACGGATTGGCGCCGGAAACACGCGCGGCTTCTTCGAGATCGGTGCTCAGGCCACGCAAAGCCGCGGCGCTATAGAGATAGACATGCGGCACATGCGTCAGGCCGGCGATCACGATCAGTGCCAGCAGCGAATACAGATTCCATGGCACAAAGCCGATGACGTCCTTGGCGAGCGTCGAGAAAATTCCAACCGGGCCGATTGCGACCACATAGCCGAACGCGATCACCACTGCCGAGACGAAGATCGGGATCAGTATCAGTGGTTCAATATATTCCCGTCCCGGGACGTCGGTACGCACCATCAGGAACGCGAGAAGAGCGCCGAGGGGCACGGCGATTGCAGCCATGCCGCTGGCGATCGCGATGGTTGTCCAGAATGCCTGCCAGAAATCGGGATCTGCAAAAACAAAGGAATAGGCGAGAAACCCCGCCTGCGCCGAAGGATCAAAGAATGGTGCGGTGAGGAAGCTTTGGTAGATTACAAGCGATAGCGGCGCCAACACAGCCAGTGTGGTGACGCCGATCACGAGCAAGCGGTACACGACAATGGGCATGCGCGCCCTTGGTTCGCCGCGCCCGAACGGGGCAGGGGTGTTTACTGTCCCTTTTTCGCCTGCTGCCACTTCGACAGGAAGGCGAGCCGTTTAGCCTGATCGAGATTTTCCAGCAGCGTCTGGTCGATTGCCACCGGGCGCGCCTTGTCGCCGATCAGCTGGGTGACACCCTTGATCGTCGCCTCGCCCTCGACGTCGGCGCGCAGTGAATAAAGATCGGCCTTGTTGGCGATGATCTCCTGACCGCGCTTCGACAACATGTAGTCGAGGAAGAGTTTGCCGGCGTTCGGGTTCTTGGCTTTCTTGGAGATGAAAGCGACGCGCGACGTCACCATCGTATAGTCGTTCGGCAGGATGATCCCGAGGTTGGGGTCTTTCTTGGAGCGCCCGAGCGCGTAGGAGCCGAAGACTCCGTATGCAATCAGATGCTCACCGGAGGTGACGCGCTCCATCATTGCGCCGGCGCTGGTGTAAAGTTTTGCCTGCGCCTTGCCCATGGCTTTGAAAAGATCCCATGCCTGCGGAAAATCCTTGATGTCCTCGTTGCAGAAGAGGTAGCCGACGCCGGAGCGCTCCGGATCGTATGCCGTGATCTTGCCTTTGTAGAAATCGGGCTTGGCGTCGAGGAGCTTCAGCAGAGCGGTGTGATCCTTTGGCACGTCGCCTTCCGGCACGAGGCGCTTGTTGTACACAAAAGCGATCGGCTCATAGGTCGTGCCGTAAGCGGAGTCTTTCCACACGGCCCACTTCGGCAAAGATTTGATTTCGGGCGATGCATAAGTCGCAGCCTGTCCGTCGGCAACGAGCTTCACTTGCAGGTCCATGGCCGATGACCACAGCACGTCGGCGGTGCCGTTATTCGCCGCCGCTTCCGCGATGAAGCGGTTGTACAGCTCGGTGGAATTGAGATCGGAATACTCGACCTTGATGCCGGGATAGAGCGCCTCGAAATCCTTGATCAAAGGGTTCGCGGCGACCGCATCGGTGGTCGCATAGATCACCACTTTGCCCTCTTTCTTGGCGGCGTCGACGATCTGGGCGTAATCGGCCGGATAGCCTTGCGGCACCTGCGCCTGCGCGCCGGTCCCCAAAGCCAGCGCGATTGCGATGAAAGCTGAGGATAGAACGTGTCGCATGGGAACTCCCTGGTGGCGTTTTCTCGGCGTCTGCCCCGTGACGCCATTTCCCCGGATGCTACTCCAGCACTTCCGCGCCCGCATAGGGGCCTGCCAGAAAACGAAAGCCCCCGTCTTACGTAGACGGGGGCCGGTTGCTCGTTGTACGCAGCGCTCAGTGCGCCAGCGGGTCAGGACGAACCTGGATGTGAACGGCGCGCGGGCTCGAGCCCTTGCCGGTTTCCATCAGCCACGGCGTGCGATCGCCATTGGTGCTCCACAGGCCGCGGCCTTTCCAGCCGGCATTCGGATCATCGATGCGTGCGTCGAGACCCTTGGCATAGAAGCCCATGGGGTACGGAATGCGCAGCATGACCATCTTGCCGTTTTTCAACGCGACGAAGCCGTCGTTGAGATTGGCGGTGGAGATCGGAATGTTCTCGCCAAGCCCAACCGCGTTGTGCTGGTCGACCCAGGTGTAATAGCTCGCTTCGACGCTTCTATCCTCGAAGCCTTCAAAGCCCGGGCCGGGATATTTGTAGAATTTCCAGCCCTCGGGGCAGTGATTGCCGGTCGCATTCGGACCGTTGAGAGGGCTCTTACATAGACTTCGATCAAAGCTGGCGAGATGTCCGCTCGACTCCGAACCCCACGCCACGCCGTTGGCGTCGATGTCACCACCGCGGATCCCGACGCCGGGCTTCGGCATTGCGAAAAACTCCGACAGCTGCGTCTTCGGATCGAACCGCATGAAGCCGGCCTGGCCGCCGAACACACCGACCGTGTACCAGATCGAGCCGTCCTTCGGATGCGGCATTACTGCGTAGGGTCCTGAACCGCCGGTGATGCGCGTGTCCTTTCCGGCATCGGCCGGCTGGCCGGGTTCAGTATAGTCATCACGCTTGCCGTTGCCGTTGGTGTCGAGAATGAACGGCGTCCAGCCGATTGCTTTCTGCGCGTCGTGCGTTTCATCCCACACTTTTGTGTTGACCCAACCTGCGACCGGGCCGGTGCCGGAGAGCCACAAGGTATTGTCGGCGTCGTAGCCGAACTGCGGGTGATGCGTGCCGAAGCAGGTGTCGAGGAATTCGTATTTCATCGTCTTCGGATCGAGCATCGCGACCTGACGCGCACTTTTATCAAGCGGGAGTACCTTGGCGTACGGGTTGTCCGAACCTTTCTTGCACCAGTCCGGATTGTCCATGCCGCGCACCGTTGCCGCGAGCCAGATGCGGCCCTGCTTGTCGAACATGGAATTGTGATTGTTGGCGCGCGTGTCCCACAGAACTTCGCTGCCCCAATACGGAGAATCCGCCGTCGGCTTGACTGCGCCGGCATGGCCCGGCCCGAGCGACACCGGCATTTCCGGGTCACGCACAGGCATCTTGAAGAACGAAACCTTGTTCGTCTTCGGGTCGAGGATCGGCATGTTGTCCGTCGAATATTCCGGCGAGCCGTACAGCGGCCCGTTGGCATTCACGGTCGGATTGCGACGATCGGACGAAATCAGATCGTGCAGATACTTGTCGGGTTTTGACCATTCCCACGATGTGATGACGATGTTGCGCTCTTCGCCCTCGGGCCGTGGCGGTTTGGCCTTGGGCAATTCGCCCTTGGCGATGCGATCGGTCCAATCGCCGAAATATTTGTATGGCACGCCGCCGAATTGGCCGGCGATCCGGTTTGTCATCGACTCACCGGATTGTCCGGACAGGATACGGCGCTGCCATGCCTCCGCACCTGACTCGAATTTGCCAAGCGCTGCGGGAATTGTGCGCGTCGCTTCCTGACCCAGCTGATGGCAGCCGATGCAGTCGACATTGTTCATCTGCCGCAGCCAGTTGTCTTGCGTGATGTTCTTGGGAATGTCGGTTGAACCGCCAAAGTCACCTGCCGGCGGAATTTTCAGCATCGCATACCAGTAGGCCGCCGGATAATAATGCGCCGCAGCCGCGTCGCTCGGCGCAATTGTTGCCGTGAGATTAAGGGTAGCGCCCGGCTTAGCGGATGCTTTGTTAGAGTCGACCAACCCATACCCGCGCACCCAGACACTGTAGGTTGCGGCTGGAAGATCGGGGACGAGATAGCGGCCCTGGTCGTCGGTCACGACGATGCGGGCGAATTTCGTGGGCAAATCAGTCGTCTCGGCAATGACCCAGACGCCCGCTTCCGCACCTTTCGAGCTGGTGACAACGCCGCCGATGTCGGTGGCGCCGACATCCACACGCTGCTGCGCGTGCAAACCGGGGGAGTTCAGGAACGTCAGGACTGAAAGGAAAACAAACACCGGCAAGCGCCGAAGCGCTTCGGTCAAATGCAACATGGGTCGCCTCCCTGGCACTGAGGCCGGCTAGTCGCCGGCCTTTTGTTTGTACAAGCCTAACAAAGCCGCTGGGCAGCGTCCTACAATTTTTGCGTCGAAGATTTTTCAGCCGGCGAAACCGCCGCCATCCAGGAATACTTGCTCTTCCGGTGTCGTCGTCCGGCCGAGTGCGGCATTGCGATGCGGGAACCGGCCGAAGCGCCGGATGATGTCCGCGTGAATCTCCACCCATTTCAGGTTCTCGGCGTCGCCGATCGCCTTGTTGAGCGCGATGCAACGTTCCTGATCGGCGAGGTCTTCCGAATGCTCGAACGGGAGGTAAAAGAAGCCGCGCAGTTCTTTAGGTACCTGGCTGTCGAAGCCGCGAACGATGGCACCGGCTGTGATGGCGCGCGCCAGAGGGTCCGTTGCGAAAGCGCGGGCGTCGCCGCGGAACATATTGCGGGGGAACTGGTCGAGCAGAATCAGCAGGGCCAGCGCGCCTTGCGCGCTTTGCTCCCAGTCAGAAAGCTTCCCGGCGGCGGCCACTTCGTAGGTGTCGAAGAATCGCTCGCGAATCTCCTTGTCGAAGGCATCGTCCTTGGTGAACCAGCGGTCCGGTCCGGCGGCTTGCCAAAACGTCACCACCTCAGCTGCACTCGCGACCATTGGCATTCCGGGTCAATTGACTGTCTGCTGGACGGCTTCGTCGCGCAGGGCGCGCCGCAGGATCTTTCCGACATTGGTCTTCGGCAACTCGCTGCGGAATTCGATGTATTTTGGCACCTTGTAGCTTGCGAGCCGGGTGGCCAGGAAGGTCCGCAAATCGGCCGGGGTGAGGTCCGGGCTTTTCTTGACGACGAACAGCTTGCCCACCTCTCCCGAATGTTCGTCGGGAACGCCGACCAACGCACATTCCATCAGGCCGCCCTGACTCATAGCCACGTCTTCGACCTCGTTCGGAAAAACCTTGAAGCCGGAAACGGTGATCATGTCCTTCTTGCGATCGACGATACGGATACGGCCCTGGATATCCATCACACCGATGTCGCCCGTCCGGAAGAAACCGTCATCGGTCATCGCTTTCGCTGTCTCATCCGGGCGCTGCCAATAACCCGCCATCACCTGCGGACCGCGTGCGCAAATTTCGCCCTGTTCGCCGTTCCCCAGCTCGTGGCCGTCATCGTCGCGAATCGAGATCTCGGTCGAAGGCAGCGGCAATCCAATAGTGCCGGTCCACTCCGCTATGTCGCCGCGATTACAGGTGAGCACCGGCGACGTTTCCGATAGGCCATAGCCTTCAATGATCGGCTTGCCGGTGGCTTTGACCCAGGCATCGGCAACGGATTTCTGCACCGCCATGCCGCCGCCGATCGCAACCTTGAGCATGCTCCAGTCGATCTTGCCGAAATCGGGATGGTGCAGCAGCGCGTTGTAAAGCGTGTTCACCGCCGGGAAGAAGTTAACCTTGTAATGACGGATGACCTTGATGACGCCGGCAATATCGCGCGGATTTGTGATGAGAAGGCACATCGCGCCCGCGCGTACCCCGAACAGGAAACACGCCGTCAGTGCGAAGATGTGATAGAGCGGCAGCGCGGTGACGATAATCAAATGGTCGGTCCTGGGCGGAATATCGACCATCGGCTGATTCCACGCTTCCACCTGCAGCATGTTGGCGATGAGATTGCGGTGCGTCAGCATCGCGCCCTTGGCGATGCCGGTGGTGCCGCCGGTGTATTGCAGAAACGCGATATCATTGGCGTCGATCGCGCCCGGCGTGAATCCGGACTTACGGCCGCTCGCGAGGACGTCATTGAACATGGTGGCTCCCGGGATTGCGTAAGCCGGCACCATTTTCTTGACGTAACGAACCACGGTGTTGACCAGCATGCCTTTCACGCT
>JBGQLL010000118.1:0-9346 GCA_041500065.1 Pseudolabrys sp. | reverse complement strand
TCACTGGTGCGGTCCTGGATCGTACCCATCGATTCGCAGGCCCACTGGTCGTGCACGTTGATGTCGGCGCCCATGCCGGTAAAGGTTTCGTGTTCCTGCTCGTGCGGATCAAAACCGTAGTCGTTGTTCTTGTTCTTGTTCGGGATGTAATCGGGCAACTGATAGAGCGCGAGGCGCTGGCGACGCATCTCATCCTTGTCGACCGGCGTACCGAAGCTCGTGAAGATCGCATACCAATAATGTTTTTCATCATCGATCGGTACGTGCCACTGCGTGATCGTCATCTCGCGGCTCATCGGAATGATGAAGGCGTTGGGGAACATCAGATTGGTGACGCGCACATGTGTGCTCGCCTCGCTGATCTGCCGCAACGTCACAAGCCTGAAGCCGAATTCGGTCGGCTCGACTTCGATGCGCGGGCGCGTGAATTCGCGCATGATGCGCGACATCGGCATGTCGGAATCGCGCGAGGTATCGCGGAATAGTTTTCCGTAGGCCTGGCTCGGATCTTCATCGTGGAAGAAGCGATGCAGAAACGATGTGTGCACCGGATCGATGCCCACCTCGAGCGACTGCAGCCAGTTGCAGTCGATCATGCCCTTGAAGGCGAAGGTGTGGCTTGTGGGGGCAACGAAGCAGTCGAAATGCGGAAACGCCGGTGGCTCGCCCGGCCCAAGATAAGCGAACAGGATCCCGCTCTTCTCCACCACGGGATAAGACTTTTGCCTGATATTGGCGCAGAGATTGCTGTCATCGGGCTCGGCCGGCGTCTCGAGACATTTGCCGTGCACGTCGAATAACCAACCGTGAAAGGCGCAGCGCAAGCCTCCGCCTTCAAGCCGCCCGTAAGCGAGGTCGGTGCCACGGTGCGGGCAGCGGCGGCCGATAAGCCCACAACGGCCCTGCTCGTCCTTGAATATCACCAGGTCTTCGCCAAAGAGCCGCACAGGCTTCACAGGACGGTTGCCCGAAAGTTCGTCGACGAGTGCCGCCGGCTGCCAATAACGCCGCATCAGGTCGCCCGCCGGCGTACCGGGTCCGGTCCGGGTGATGAAATCGTTTTGTTCTGCACTCAGCATCGGCGTGCGTCCCTCCAGGCGGAAGCAACTCTATACGAAGTCGATGACTGACCGAAAGCCACGCGCAAAGTGCGCAAAATGAAGCGGCCGGCACAGTGGCCGGCCGCAAAAAGGGAAACTTGCCGCGCTCAGTTCGGGTGACGTGTTGTAACCCAGCCCATGTCCATGCGCCGGCGCCAGGCAGTCTGTCGCAGCCCCATCAAGCGTTGCGCGGCGGTTTTGGCTTCGGAGCGGCTGGTGGCCGCGCATGTGCGATATTCAAGATCGGCGACGCGCGAGACCAGCGGCTGCTTGCGGAATAGCCGGCTGAATGCGCTGGCGTTGCCGTTGAGCTTGAGGTCGCCGAGTGCATTGGCCACGTTGGCGGAATGCCCAAACGCGACGACCCGGCCGGTCATCGTGTGGCGGACTTCGTAAACTCCGGGGCCGATTGGCGCTTCAACATGTTCGCCGCTATGCGCATCCGGAAATCGCTTCCAACTGCTCCAGGTCTGCACCATGAAAAATCCTTCAATATCTCTCTAAAAAGAGCGCATCAGGAACGCGACAACTAACCATTAGTTCCGCGCGGTCAACTGGCGCTGTTGATAAATAGGCAATAGCGGCCGCAATTTGGCGGCGCGGCGATGCACGTATTTCCACCTAGCAACGGGGTTACCGATAAACGTTAATGCCCCGGCAGCACGAGGACTTTCGGCTTTGCCGGGAGACTTGTCTTCGATACTACCAATGATGGTATTTCTGCGACGTCCACGTCCCATTCCTGACGCACCCGCTGCAGGAAGCGATCAAGCGTGTAAGCGCTGAAATAGTGCATGGGAATCATCAGAGGTGCCTTGAGCGCGTGCAGCACTTCGACCATGCCGTCGAGATCGAGCGTGTAAGACCCATCCACCGGCACCAGCACGACATCGACGCGGCCGATCTCATTGAGTTGCTGCTGAGTGAGCGTGTGATGCAAATGCCCGAGATGCGCGATGCAGAGGGTGGCGACCTCGAAGATGAAGATCGAATTGCCGTGCCGTTCAGTGCCGCCGTCAAATGTGCGGATATTGGTCGGTACGTTACGCACACGCACGTCCTTGTATTGCAAATCGACACGCGCGGGCTTTTCGTCGTCCGCCCAACCGTGCAGGACATACTTGACGCCCGGATCGGGCGACAGGCTGTAGTGCGTTGAGTGCGCATGATTCATCGTCGCAATGTCGGGCAGCACAGCTGGTTTGACGTAGTCGTTGTAATCAGTGGCGATCCGTACGAGCTGCGGGCTTTCGATCAAAAAGGTCGAATGCCCAACATAGGTGATGCGGACCTGGTCCCGCTCAAGCGCGGCAAGACGCAACGCGGCTGGCTCAACGAAAGGCGGTCGAGCTGCCACCAATCCAGGGCAGCTCTGCGTCATTTCTGGCTTGGCCGGCGGTGCCGCCCCTTGCGCTGCGGCTTGCGCCATCGCTGCAATAGCCCAGGCCGTCGCCGCAAGAATTCTCAGGAACGCATTGTGCATCGCATGATCCGCGCCACTTGAATGGCGCAAATCTGGCACGCTTTAGCGGCGCTCGCCACTGCCTCACGTGTAAATGAACAACGGCGCCCGCAGGCACCGCCGATCAATGCTCTTTCTGAGGGTCGTTTCAGAATTGTTCGAAATATCGGCGGTCGCGCATTGAGACGATGATCCCTTTCGGAGTCACCACCAACCAGCGGCCGTCCTGTCGTTTGATTTGTTCAACCGGGCCGAGGCCGGGCAATGGCGCGCCGGGTACAACCTGATAAACGTCGCCATGTCCCTGCACATAAATGTAGCCGTCACGAGCCTCGCGGATCGACCAGTCTGCCACGATCGGCGGCCGTAGCGGCTGCGATAAGGCAGCAACGGGTGCAGGGCGCGGCGCCGGCGGGATGGTCTGCGGCGGCGAGACAGAGCCGGTCGCGTCCGCACCTTCGCGGAGTTGTTCGCTGATTTTCGCAATCTGGCTATTGGCTGATTTGCTGGCGGCGTCGAGGCTTGTCTTAAGACTGGTGATCTCCTTGGCGAGGCGAGCAACAGATTGTTGTGTCGCCTTGCTCTCTTCTGCCGAGACGTCAACCGCCTTGAGTCCGGAGAAACCACCCGTTGCCGCTGCGCCGACGAGCGCTCCGAAGGCGGCCGCGATTGCCACCGACGCAGCGAGGAGAGCGTGACGCTTGTGGCGCGGACGAAAGATGAAGCGCGAAGGCTTCGGTGCTTCGATGTCCGGGCCAAGGGTTGTCGTTTCTGCTTTCCCGGGTTCGGCGGGCGTATCCGTCACTGGCTCAGCCGCGGTCTCTGTCTTTGCCGGTGAGATTGACGGCGACTCGGTGACCGGCAATTCAAGCTGCTTGGGCTGCGCTCGCTCGGACGCGCTCTCTGAATTGGCCATAGCTGTACGTCCTCGATCGGTTGTTCACCAATCGGTAACCACGTTCGGTTACCAATTGGTTACCAATCGCTCGCGCACAGTCCTATACTGTGAGCCCGCTCTCGTCAGCGCGTGCCTTCAATGATACCGCTGGCCGGGCACCGATGTACTGAATGACTTCGGCCGCTGCAAGCGCGCCCAAACGAGCGGCCGTGCGGTGGTCTTTTCCACGCGCCAGGCCGACCAGAAAGCCGGCCGCAAATAAATCGCCAGCGCCGGTAACATCCGCCACTTGCTCGACCGGCTCCGCCGCGACTGCCTCGACCGCACCTTTGCTAATGACGACGCAGCCTTTTTCACTGCGCGTGACCACCGCAAGCTTCGCCTCGCCGCGCAGTGCTTTGACGGCGCTGTCGAAATCAGCGGTCTCATAGAGGCTGTGCAACTCACGCTCGTTCGCAAAAACAATATCGACAATACCTTTTCGAATCAGGTCGAGGAATTCCACACGATAGCGGTCGACGCAGAACGCATCCGACAATGTGAGCGCGACACGACGGCCGGCCTTGTGCGCGATTCCCGCTGCCTTGACGAAGGCTTCCTTCGCCTGCGGCGGATCCCACAAATAACCCTCGAGATAAGTCACGGCCGCGGCTGCTACCTGCGAGTCATCGATGTCGCCCGGTTTCAGATCCTGTGCGGCGCCCAGGTAGGTGTTCATGGTGCGCTCGCCGTCAGGCGTCACCATAATGTAGCAACGCGCGGTCGAAGGACCGCTGTTCGCCGGCTTGGTATCGAAGGCGACACTGGCGGCGCGGATATCATGGGCAAAGGTATGGCCGAGTTCGTCATCCCTGACCTTGCCGATAAAGGCGGCGCGCGCCCCGAAACTGGCGACGCCGACAATCGTGTTGGCGGCCGATCCGCCTGAGCTTTCGACCGCCGGCCCCATCGTCGCATAAATCACCTGCGCGCGGGCCTCGTCGATCAGTGCCATGGTGCCCTTGTGCATACCCTGCGCCACCAGGAAATCGTCCTCGGCGCGGGCGATAACGTCGACGATGGCGTTGCCGATGCCGAGTACGTCGTAGCGAAGCGTAGTCATGAGCAATCCTCGTTAGTGGCGGGCGCACTATATCGGGGGGACACGCCGCGGCAAGCGCGGGCATATCGCGGATGACGGGCGCGTGCCCACGGGCTTACAGTGTCGCGAGGGGAATCACCGATGTCGTTGGCGCGCGATATCACCACCGTTGGCGGCGGCACGTTGGTGTCGCGGCTGTTGGCCTATCTGCGCGACGCCTGGATCGCGGCGCTGCTGGGTACCGGACCCCACTCGGAAGCCTTCTTTGCAGTGCTCCAGGTGGTGAATTTCTTTCGTCGCCTCCTGTCAGAAGGCGCGATCAACAGCTCTTTCGTTCCAATCTGGCTGAAATTGCGCCGCGATGACGCCGGAACGGCCAGCGCCGATCGATTCACCCGGCGCGTTCTGCTGACGATGTTCTGCATCGGCGGCTTCATCGCCCTGCTTATCGTTTTCTTCGCGCCGGCGGTCATCGCCATAGTCGCACCCGGATTCGACCGCGAGCGTCGGTCCCTTGCGGCTTTCCTGCTGTTCATGGTCGCGCCCTACATCGTTCTGGTCGGGTTGGTGGCAGTGGTTGCCGCAGCGCTCCACGCCGAAGGTCGTGTCGGCGCCGTCGCTCTGAGCGTGATAATGTTTAATCTGGTGATGGTGATTGTTCTGGCGGTTGTCGTGCTGCCCAATCAACAGATAGAGCAATTTTACACCATCGCATGGCTCGCCTTTTCCGTCAGTATCGCTGGTTTGATTCAGCTTGTGCTGACGACGACGGTCTGGTTGTCGACCGGCAGCCGGTGGCAACGCGCACACACCTACACGTCCGGTCAAGCGGAAGCGTTTTTCAAGCGTGCCTTGCCCGGCCTGATCGCCACAGGCATCCCGCAACTGAAACTGATAGCAGCAACCGCAATTGCCTCGATTTCTCCCGCGGCGGTCTCGTGGCTCTACTATGCCAATCGGCTCTACGAATTGCCGCTGGGCGTTGCCTCGGTCGCAATCGCCGCAGTCATCGTACCGCGCATCGCGGCGAGCGTGCATATGCGAGCCGACGGTGGAGCCGCACTCGCTGCGGCGCAGTCGCGCGCCTATGAGATCGCTGCCGGTCTGGCCCTGCCCGCCGCTACCGGCTTCGCACTGCTGGCGGAAAGGATCGCAAGCGGACTGTTCGAGCACGGCGCGTTCGGGCCGCAGGATTCCGTGGCGGTCGCCGGCGCGCTGACGGCGATTTGTATTGGGCTGCCGGGGCACGTGCTTGAGAAGGTGTTCGGTGCTGTGTCGTTCGCACACGAAGACACCCATACGCCGATGCTCGCCGCGCTCGTGGGGTTAATCACAGCAATCGTTATGGGCATCCTGCTATTTCCGCGCTTCGGCCATATCGGCGTGGCGGGCGCAATCGGCATCTCCGGATGGGTCGGCGCTCTGCTGCTCAATTTTACGCTCCACCAGCGCGGCTGGCTGCGCCTCGATAGTCTTGCCAAACGGCGGCTTCCACGCATTTTTTTCGCCACCATTATTATGGCTTGTATTGTCGCTTATGCGACTCACGCCGTTGGTCCGGCAGAGACCTCGCTCGGCCGCCTCGCCATACTTGCCGTGTTGGTGACGCTGGGCATCGTTGTCTATCTCGCTTCTCTGCAATTGCTCGGCGTGATGAAACTCAAAGAACTGGCTACAGCGGTGCGTCACAGAACCTAAGGGCCTTGCGCCGCGCGCCTCCGCCGTGGCATGGCTCCGCGATCGAAAAGGATGGGCAATGGCGTTTAAGGAACGTGTATTTTCTGGAGTGCAGCCGACCGGCAACCTGCATCTCGGCAATTATCTCGGCGCGATCACAAAGTTCGTCGCGTTGCAGGATCGCTTTGACTGCATCTATTGCGTCGTCGACTTGCACGCCATCACGGTGTGGCAGGATCCGAGCGAGTTGCCGCGCGCGACTCGCGAGGTAACCGCTGCATTCCTTGCCTGCGGCATCGACCCCACGAAGCATATTATATTCAACCAAAGCCAGGTCGCCGAGCACACCGAGCTTGCCTGGGTGTTTAATTGTGTCGCCCGCGTCGGCTGGCTCAATCGCATGACCCAATTCAAGGAGAAGGCCGGCAAGGATCGCGAGAATGCTTCGGTCGGACTCTACATCTACCCGAACCTGATGGCGGCCGACATTCTGGTTTATCGCGCAACCCACGTGCCCGTGGGCGAAGACCAGAAACAGCATCTCGAACTGTCACGCGACATCGCCCAGAAATTCAACAATGACTTCGCGGCGTCCATCCACGCGCACGGCTTCGGTGATACGTTCTTTCCGCAGCCGGAGCCACTGATCCAGGGACCCGCAACGCGGGTGATGTCGCTGCGCGACGGTTCAAAGAAAATGTCGAAGTCAGAAGCGTCGGACTATTCGCGGATCAACCTCACCGATGATGCGGACGCCATTGCACAGAAGATCCGTAAAGCGAAGACCGATCCCGAACCGCTGCCGGGCGAGGAAAAGGGCCTGGCGACGCGCCTCGAGGCCGATAACCTGGTTGGCATTTACGCCGCGTTGCAAGGTGTGAGCAAAGCTGAAGTGCTTGGGCAGTTTGGTGGCGGGCAATTCTCTACCTTCAAAACCGCGCTGGTCGATCTCGCCGTCACCAAACTTGGTCCCATCGGCGCCGAAATGAAGAAGTTGGTGCAAGATCCGGTTTATATCGACTCGGTATTAGCCGATGGCTCACAGCGTGCGCGCGTGCTCGCCGCGGAAACCATGAGGGCGGTCAAGGATATCGTCGGTTTCGTGCATCGTTAGTTGCAGCGCGGGACACCCGCCTTGTCGGCGCCGCGGCCGCCGTGCCACCATTGCGGGCTTACGCACCCATTACCGCGCATATGATCGGACGCCATGAGCAGCAAACGCCGCAGCTACGAGGCCGGCCACAAGCGCAAGTATCTGGTGGTCATCGACGATACTGAAGAATGCGACCGTGCGGTCTATTGGGCGACCAAACGCGCCGGCCGCACCAAATCGCAGATCGTAATGTTGCGCGTGATCGAACCAGGCGATCGCAATCAGCAATGGCTCGGCGTCGCCGATATCATGAAGGCCGAGCAGCAAGAAGCGGCAAATGCTGCGCTCGACAAATTCGCAACGCGAGCGAAAAAGATCGCACGCATCACTCCGGACCGAGTTATCCGCGAAGGCGATACTGCCGAAGAAATCATCAAGCTGATAGACGAAGATGCCGATATCGGCATCCTTGTGCTCGCGGCCGGTACCGGCAAAGAGGGCCCGGGCCCGTTGGTTAGCAACCTGGCCAAGACTGCAGGCACATTCCCTATTCCAGTGGCGATCGTGCCCGGGCATCTCAGCGACGACGATATCGACGCGAGTTCCTGATTTAAGCGCGTTTTGCACCGGTTGACCGCAGCGAGCGCAATCGCCATTTATGCGCTATAGTTCTGCCGCCACGGGCCTTGAACCCGCGTGAGCAAGGAGTGAATTGGATGTTCATTCAGACTGAAGCGACACCTAACCCCGCGACGCTGAAATTCTTGCCGGGGCGCCCAGTGCTCGAAAGCGGCACGCTCGATATGCCGTCGAAGGAAGCAGCAACGCAATCGCCGCTGGCAACACGTTTGTTCGGCGTTGCGAATGTCGGCGGTGTCTTCTTCGGCTCAGATTTTATTTCAGTGACAAAGACCGGCGGCGACTGGCAACAGATGAAGCCGGCGATCCTCGGCGCCATCATGGAGTACTATATGTCGGGCGCGCCGCTTCTGGCAGAGAGCGCCCAGCCCACGGACTCTGCCGGGGACGAATTTTTTGACGCAGCGGACGCGGAGACAGTCGCCACCATTAAAGACCTGATCGAGACACGTGTGCGTCCGGCTGTGGCCGGCGACGGAGGCGACATCACCTTCCGCGGATACAAGGAAGGAATTGTCTATCTCAACATGAAGGGCGCCTGCTCAGGCTGCCCCTCCTCGACGGCAACGCTCAAGCACGGCATCCAGAACCTGTTGCGGCATTTCGTGCCCGAAGTCGTCGAAGTACGGCCGATGTAACGCCTATTGTCGTGCCCCACGAAGCGGGGCATCCAGTATCCTCGGCGCCTGCGCTATAGTTAAGAGTGGCGATTACCGGTTCATCCGCTTCTGCGGATGGTGACCTTCGGATCCTGCATGCGCGTCCTTGCGATCGATACCGCGCTCGAGGCCTGCTCGGCTGGAGTACTCGACACCGAACGAGCAGACCTGCGCGTGCATGAGACAGTGCCGATGCAGCGTGGCCATGCCGAGGCGCTGATGCCGCTGGTGGCGCGCGTACTTGACCGTGCGCACCTCGACTTCGCAGCCCTTGACCGCGTGGCAGTGACCACCGGGCCTGGAAGCTTCACCGGCTTGCGCGTGGGCATCGCCGCGGCCCGTGGCATCGCGCTCGCCGCCGGCATGCCGGCGATTGGCCTATCGACGCTTGCTGCCTTCGCCGCGCCATTCATTGCCGCCGATGACACGTTGCCAGTGGTGGTCGCAATCGATGCACGTCATGACCACGTCTACCTCCAGATATTTGGCCCCGGCGGCCGCACTGTCGTTGCGCCACGAGTCGCGCCGTTGCGCGAGGCTCTGCGCGTTGCGACGGCCGGCGCGCCACGCATCACCGGCAACGCGGCTAACAAACTCGCGGCCCTTTGGCCCTCCGGGGAACGCGCGCCGAGCGCCGTCGAGCAGCGTGCCGCTCCCGATATCGACTGGGTCGCACGGCTCGGCGCGGCAGCGACCGATACCCACACGTCACCAAAGCCGCTTTACCTGCGCGCGCC
>JBGQLL010000117.1:0-9401 GCA_041500065.1 Pseudolabrys sp. | reverse complement strand
GCCTTTAGGCGTTCCCTGCGGCGTCTTTTGCGGCTTCTTGGGCACTTTGCCCTGCTGCTGGGTATCAGCCATCGATCTCGACTCCGGAACGCTTGGCGACGCGCACCTTTTTGCGCGCCTCGCCCGCGCCCACAAATTTGAACCCGACGCGGGTCGGCTTGCCGTCCTTGGGGTCGGCCACTGCCAGATTGGACAGGTGGACCGAGCTCTCCTTGGAGATAATGCCGCCCTCCTGCTGCGCCGTCTGGCGCTGGTGGCGCTTGACCATATTGATGCCGCGCACCAATGCGCGGTCTTGATCAGGGCGCACCTCGATCACTTCGCCGGTACGGCCCTTGTCGCGGCCGGTAAGCACGATGACCTTGTCGCCCTTGCGGATTTTGGCGGCCATCACAGCACCTCCGGGGCGAGTGAAATGATCTTCATGTGATTTTTGGCGCGCAGCTCGCGCGGCACCGGCCCGAAGATACGGGTGCCGACGGGCTCCATCTGCGGCGTGATCAAGACCGCCGCATTGCGATCGAAGCGAATGACCGAGCCGTCCGGGCGCTTGATATCCTTGGAGATACGCACCACGACGGCCTTCATGACGTCGCCCTTCTTCACGCGGCCGCGCGGGATCGCCTCCTTCACCGAGACGACGATGACGTCGCCGATGGTGGCGTACTTACGCTTGGAGCCGCCCAGCACCTTGATGCACATGACGCGACGCGCGCCGGAATTGTCCGCCACGTCGAGGTTGGTTTGCATCTGAATCATGATGCGGCTCTCACTGTCTGGTGGCGCATAACGCTCATTGAACTTTCTGTTTCTTCTCGCCGCGGATAACCGCCCAGCGCTTGAGTTTTGAAATCGGACGGCGCTCCTCGATCCAGACCAGGTCACCGACCGAATAGGTGTTGGCCTCATCGTGGGCATGATATTTCTTCGATCGACGAATGGTCTTCTTCATCGTCGGGTGCGTAAAACGACGGTCAACGCGCACGACCACGGTCTTATCCTGTTTGTCGCTCACGACAACGCCATTGAGCGTACGCTTCGGCATCTCGAACCCCTTATCCCTTCGACTTCGTCTTGGCGCGCGACTTCGGTTTCGCAGCGGCCTTCGGCTTGGTGGCTTTGGTCTTCTTTGCGGGTGCCGGCGCGGCTTCAGCCTTTGGAGCCGATTCAGGCGCCCCGATGCGCTTCTGCGCCGCAATGGTCTTCATCCGCGCGATGTCGCGCCGAATGGTACGTACGCGCGACGTGTTCTCGAGCTGACCCGTGGCGCGTTGGAAGCGCAGATTGAACTGCTCTTTCTTAAGCTTGAGCACTTCGTCATCGAGTTGATCGAGCGTCATCGCTCTTGCGTCGGCGGCTTTCATGGCGTCACTCGGCGATGCGTTCAATAAATCGGGTCTTGACCGGCAGTTTCGCTGCGGCGAGTGCCAGCGCTTCTTTGGCGATGGCGACAGGAATGCCATCGACCTCGAACAGGATGCGACCGGGCTTTACACGAACGACCCAAAGCTCCGGCGTACCCTTGCCTTTGCCCATGCGTACTTCGATCGGCTTCTTCGATACCGGCACGTCCGGGAATACGCGGATCCATACCCGGCCGGACCGCTTCATGAAGCGCGTGAGCGCACGGCGGGCCGCCTCGATCTGGCGCGCCGTAACGCGTTCGGGCTCGAGTGCCTTGAGGCCATATTGACCGAAGGCGAGCGTATTGCCGCTGGTGGCGAGACCGTGAATGCGGCCCTTGAACGCCTTGCGAAACTTGGTGCGGATCGGTTGCAGCATGACTTAAACTCTGTTCGTTCCTTAGGCCGCGGTTTCACGGCGCGGGCGACCGGTGTCACCCTCAGCAAGCTTCTTGTCCTGCGCCATCGGATCGTGCTCGAGGATTTCGCCCTTGAAGATCCAGACTTTGACGCCGCACGTGCCGTAGGTGGTGAATGCGGTCGCGACGCCGTAATCAACGTCGGCGCGCAGAGTGTGCAGCGGCACGCGGCCTTCGCGATACCACTCCATGCGCGCGATTTCTGCGCCGCCGAGCCGGCCGGAGCAGTTGATGCGAATGCCCTCGGCGCCGAGGCGCATTGCCGACTGCACGGCGCGCTTCATGGCGCGGCGAAATGCGACGCGGCGTTCAAGCTGTTGGGCGATCGATTCGGCGACGAGCTGGGCGTCAAGCTCGGGCTTGCGGATTTCGACGATGTTGATGACGACATCGCTGTCGGTGAGTTTTGCAACCGATTTGCGCAGTTTCTCGATGTCGGCGCCCTTCTTCCCAATCACCACACCCGGACGGGCCGAATGGATGGTGACGCGGCACTTCTTGTGCGGACGTTCGATCACAATGTGCGAGACCGCCGCCTGCTTGAGCTGCTTCATCAGCTCTTTGCGGATCTTGATGTCCTCATGCAGGAGAGAACCGTATTCCGCCTTGCCGGCGAACCAGCGCGAATCCCAGGTGCGGTTGATACCGAGGCGCAGCCCGATTGGATTGACTTTCTGACCCATCGCTTACTCCTCAGGCTTCTGCCCGCGCCTCGACCTGACGCACCACAATGGTCAGGTGAGAAAACGGCTTAAGAATGCGTCCGACACGGCCGCGGCCGCGCGGGGTGAAGCGCTTGATCACTAGCGCCTTGCCGACATGGGCCTCGGCGACAACGAGATCGTCGACGTCGAGGTCGTGATTGTTTTCGGCGTTGGCGATCGCCGATTCCAGGCACTTGCGCACATCCTTGGCGATTCGCTTGTGCGAAAACTCAAGATCAGCGAGCGCGCTCGCAACCTTTTTGCCGCGGATCAGCTGCGCGACGAGATTGAGCTTCTGCGGAGAAATCCGCAGCATCTTGCTCACCGCCTTGGCCTCGTTTTCGCCGAGGTCTCGCTCGCGTTGGCGCTTGCCCATGACGTTACTCTTTTTATCCCTTAGCTTGCCGCCGGCGCCGCCGGTGCGGCTGCCGGTGCCGCACCCGGCGCAGCAGGCGCGCCTGCGCGTTTGGCTTTGCGGTCAGACGTATGCCCGTAGAACATCCGGGTCGGCGCGAACTCGCCGAACTTGTGACCGACCATTTCTTCGTTCACCATGACGGGAATGTGTTTCTGCCCGTTATAGACGCCGAAATTCAGCCCGACGAATTGCGGCAAAATGGTCGAACGCCGACTCCATATCTTGATCATTTCGTGGCGGCCCGAAGAGCGCGCGGCCTCTGCTTTGCGCAGCAGATAGCCGTCGACAAAAGGACCTTTCCAAACTGAACGCGTCATAGCTTCTGTCCTTACTGCTGCTTCTTCTTGCGATCGTGCCGGCTCGCAATGATGAAGCGTTCGGTGCGTTTATTTTTGCGGGTCTTCTTGCCTTTGGTCGGGAAACCCCATGGCGTGACCCAGTGCTTGCCGCCCTTGGTGCGGCCACCGTGCGGGTGGTCGACCGGATTCATCGTTATGCCGCGGTTGTGCGGCATACGGCCTTTCCACCGTTGGCGTCCGGCTTTGCCGATCGTGGTGTTCATGTTGTCTGGATTGGACACTGCACCGACTGTCGCCATGCAGCGGCCATGCACAAGTCGCTGCTCGGTCGTGCTCAGACGCAGGATGACATAATCCTGGTCGCGTCCGACGATCTGCACGTAGCTGCCGGCTGAACGCGCGAGCTGCCCGCCCTTGCCGATCTTGAGCTCGACATTGTGCACGATTGTGCCGACCGGAATATTGGCGAGCGGCATCGCGTTGCCGGGCTTCACGTCAGCATGCTCGGCGGCGATCACGGTGTCGCCGGCGGCAAGACGCTGTGGCGCCAGAATATAGGCGAGCTCGCCGTCCTGGTACTTGATCAGTGCGATAAAGCCGGTGCGGTTCGGATCGTATTCCAGGCGCTCGACGGTCGCGGGTACGTCAAATTTCGTGCGACGGAAGTCGATCCGGCGATAGGCCTGCTTGTGGCCGCCGCCACGGAATCGCGAAGTGATGCGGCCGTTATTGTTGCGGCCGCCAGTCGAATGCTGGCCTTCGGTCAACGACTTCACCGGCGCGCCCTTGTACAGCGACGAACGGTCGATGTTGACCAGTTGGCGCTGGCCGGGCGTGGTTGGATTGTAGTTTTTTAATGCCATCGCAACGCTCCTTACAATCCCGTGGTCACGTCGATCCTGTGACCCTCTTCGAGCGTCACAATCGCGCGCTTCACGTCGGACTGTTGCCCGATCCTGTTGCGGAACACTTTCAACTTACCTGGTCGCGTAAGCGTGTTGACGCTTTTCACCTTGACGTCGAACAGCTTCTCCACCGCTTCCTTGATCTGCGGCTTGGTGGCGTGCTTGGCCACCTTGAACATGACCTTGTTGTGCTCGGATGCCATCGTTGCCTTTTCGGTAATTACCGGGGCAATGATGACGTCGTAATGGCGCGGATCGCTGGTGCTCATTTGAATCGTGCCTCCAGCGCATCGAGCGCGGCCTTGGTGAGCACAAGAGTCTTGCGCCGCAAGATGTCGTAGACATTGATGCCGTGCACCGGCAGAACATCGATATTCGGGATATTGCGCGCCGCATTGCGGAAGTTGGCTTCGATCTCGGCGCCATCGATGATCAGCGCGTTCTCGAGTCCGAGCTTGCCGAACTGCTTTGCCAGACCTTTGGTCTTGGCGTCCTTGAGCGTTGCGCTCTCAAGCACAATGATGCCGCCGTCTTTGGCCTTCGACGACAGCGCGTGCTTGAGCGCGAGCGCGCGCACCTTCTTCGGGAGGTCGATAGCGTGGCTGCGCACCACCGGGCCGAAAGCACGGCCACCACCGCGGAACTGGGGCACACGCGCGGAGCCGTGACGCGCACCGCCGGTTCCCTTCTGCGCATACATCTTCTTGCCGGTACGCCAGATCTCGCTGCGGTCCTTGGTCTTGTGGGTACCGCGTTGACGCTTGGCGAGCTGCCAATTCACGCAGCGCTGGATGATATCGGTGCGCGGCTCGAGGCCGAAAATCGCATCCGGTAACGTAGCCTTGCCAGCTTCCTTGCCATCGAGGGCGACGATCTTAAGCTCCATCACTCGCCCTCCTTCTTCTCTGCACTCTTGGCAGCGGCCGCTTTGTCGGCAGCTTTGGCAGCTTGATCCGCGGCCTTGGTAGCCTGAGCTGCGGCCTTTGCTGCCTGGTCGGCGGCGGCAGCGGCCTTTTCCGCAACCTGCTCTGCCTTGGGCGCTTGCTCGGCCTTAGTCGCCTGCTCGGACGCGGGGTTGGGCTGTTCCGGCTCAGTCTTCGCGGTTTTTTGATCGGGCTTCGCTTCGGCCGTTTCGCCCACGCGGAACTTGCCGGGCTTTGGCGCTTCCTTCGGAAGCTTTTTCTTCACCGCATCGCGGACCGTGACCCAACCGCTCTTTGCGCCGGGTACGGCGCCCTCGACCAAGATGAGCCCACGCTCGACATCGGTCTGCACAACCTTGAGATTGAGCGTAGTGACACGCTCGACACCCAGATGGCCGGGCATCTTCTTGTTCTTGAAGGTCTTGCCGGGATCCTGACGGCCACCGGTGCCGCCAATCGAGCGATGCGAGATCGACACGCCATGCGAGGCGCGCAGTCCCGCAAAATTCCAGCGCTTCATGCCGCCGGCAAAGCCTTTGCCGATCGTGACACCGCAAACATCGACAAACTGGCCGGGGATAAAGTGATCAGCCGTGATTTCCGCACCCACCGGGATCAGCGCGTCTTCGGTCACGCGGAATTCAGCAAGCTTGCGCCTGGGTTCAACCTTCTGCTTGCCGAAATAGCCACGGTCGCCCTTGCTCATGTTGTTGGCGCGGCGCGCGCCCGAACCGAGCTGCAGCGCCACATAGCCATTTTTGTCCTTGGTGCGGTGAGCGACCACCTGGCACTGCGCGAGGCGCAGCACCGTCACCGGCACGTGCTCGCCGGCTTTGGTGAACACCCGGGTCATTCCGACCTTCTGTGCGACTACGCCCGAACGCATTGCTTATCCCACCCCGGCCTTACAGCTTGATCTCGACATCAACGCCGGCAGCGAGGTCGAGCTTCATCAGCGCGTCCACTGTCTGTGGCGTCGGATCGACGATATCCAAGAGGCGCTTGTGCGTGCGCATCTCGAATTGTTCGCGGCTCTTCTTGTCGACGTGCGGCGAGCGGTTCACCGTAAACTTCTCGATTCTCGTTGGCAGCGGAATCGGGCCACGGACCTGCGCACCGGTGCGTTTGGCCGTGTTTACGATCTCGCGCGTCGACGCATCGAGTATGCGGTGGTCGAACGCCTTGAGCCGGATCCGGATATTCTGGCCGTTCATTGTCGTTTCTCTCGTCCGTCGTGCCCGCCCGTCAGCCGGGCAACCACGGAATGCCTAATCCAGGTAAAGATGCGGATGGCCGGGACTGGCCCGGCCATCACGCCTCGACACATCACTCGATAATGCTCGCCACCACGCCGGCGCCGACGGTGCGGCCGCCCTCGCGAATGGCGAAGCGCAGTTTTTCCTCCATGGCGATCGGCACGATCAGGTGCACTTCCATCGCCACGTTGTCGCCCGGCATCACCATTTCCGTGCCTTGCGGCAGGTGCACCACCCCAGTCACGTCAGTGGTGCGGAAATAGAATTGCGGACGGTAGTTGGTAAAGAACGGAGTATGACGGCCGCCCTCTTCCTTGGTGAGGATATAGGCTTCCGCCTTGAACTTCGTGTGCGGCTTGACCGAGCCTGGCTTGCACAGCACCTGGCCGCGCTCGACTTCTTCGCGCTTGGTACCGCGCAGCAGGCAGCCGACGTTGTCACCGGCCTCGCCTTGGTCGAGCAGCTTGCGGAACATCTCGACGCCGGTGACGACCGTCTTTTGGGTTGGCTTGATGCCGACGATCTCGACTTCCTCGCCGACCTTGATGATGCCGCGCTCAACGCGGCCGGTGCAGACAGTACCGCGGCCGGAGATCGAGAACACATCTTCCACCGGCATCAGGAACGGCTGGTCCTTCGGACGCTCAGGCTGCGGAATATAATCATCCACCGCCTTCATCAGCGCCAAGACCGACTCTTTACCGAGCTTCTCGTCGGTGCCCTCGAGTGCCTTGAGCGCCGAACCCTTGATGATCGGGATTTTGTCACCGGGAAAGTTGTACTTGGACAGGAGCTCGCGGACTTCAAGCTCGACCAGTTCGAGCAGCTCCGGATCATCGACCATGTCGACCTTGTTCATGTACACGACCAGCGCCGGCACGCCGACCTGACGGGCAAGCAGGATGTGCTCGCGGGTCTGCGGCATCGGTCCGTCGGCTGCGGAGACGACGAGGATGGCGCCATCCATCTGGGCAGCGCCCGTGATCATGTTCTTCACGTAGTCGGCGTGGCCCGGACAGTCGACGTGCGCATAATGGCGCTTGTCGGTCTGGTATTCGACGTGCGCGGTCGAGATCGTAATGCCGCGCGCCTTCTCTTCCGGCGCCTTGTCGATTTGATCATAGGCGGTGAAAGTGGCGCCGCCCTTTTCGGCCAACACCTTGGTGATCGCCGCTGTCAGCGTCGTTTTGCCGTGGTCGACGTGACCGATCGTCCCGATATTGCAATGGGGCTTGGTCCGCTGGAATTTTTCTTTGGCCATGGAACTCTCCGTTCAGATCCTTCTGTTATCTTCGTTCCCGATCACGCGAATTTCTTCTGTACTTCGGCTGACACGTTCGCAGGCAGTTCCGAGTAGTGATCGAATTGCATTGTGAATGTGGCGCGGCCCTGAGACATCGACCGCAGATTGTTGACGTAACCGAACATATTCATCAGCGGCACCATCGCGTTGATCACGTTGGCATTGCCGCGCATGTCCTGACCCTGAATCTGCCCGCGCCGCGAATTGAGGTCGCCGATGACGGAGCCGGTGTAGTCCTCCGGCGTCACCACCTCGACCTTCATGATGGGCTCGAGCAAAACCGGCTTGGCCATCTGGAGCGTTTCCTTGAGGCACTGACGCGCGCAGATTTCGAAGGCGAGTGCCGAAGAGTCGACGTCATGATATTTGCCGTCGATCAGCGTCACCTTGAGGTCCACGACCGGGAAGCCTGCCACCACACCGGAACCGAGCACGCTTTCGAGACCCTTCTCGACACCCGGGATGAATTCCTTCGGCACCGTACCGCCGACTATTTCGTTCTCGAATTCGAAGGGCGTGCCGGGCGGCGTGGGCTCGGCGATGATCTTGATCTGCGCGAATTGACCAGAGCCGCCGGTCTGCTTCTTGTGGGTGTAGCCGTGCTCGACGCGCTGCGTGATCTTTTCGCGGAAGGCGACCTGCGGCGCGCCGATATTGGCGTCTACTTTGTAAGTGCGCCTGAGAATGTCGACTTTGATGTCGAGGTGCAGTTCGCCCATTCCTTTGAGAATGGTCTGACCGCTTTCCTGATCGGTGGAAACGCGAAAGGACGGATCCTCGGTAGCGAGCTTGGCTAGTGCGACGCCGAGCTTTTCCTGGTCCGCCTTCGACTTCGGCTCGATCGCAATCTCGATCACCGGGTCCGGGAATTCCATCTTTTCAAGAATTACCGGCTTCTGCGCGTCGCACAGCGTGTCGCCGGTACGCACTTCCTTCAGGCCTGCCAGCGCGACGATGTCGCCGGCATAGGCTTCCTTGATATCCTCTCGGTTGTTCGCATGCATCAACAGCATGCGGCCGATACGTTCCTTGCGCTCCTTGGTCGAATTGATCACGCCGGTGCCGCTATGCAATGTGCCGGAGTAGATGCGGCAGAACGTAATCGTGCCGACGAAGGGGTCGTCCATGATCTTGAAGGCAAGCAGCGCCATCGGCGCGTCGTCCTTCGGCTCGCGCACCACTTCTTCGCCCGTATCGGGATTGATGCCCTTGATCGGCGGGACGTCGAGCGGCGACGGAAGATAGTCAACCACTGCATCGAGCAGCGGTTGCACGCCCTTGTTCTTGAAGGCGGAGCCGCACAGCACCGGGAAGAAGGCGCCGGTAATCACGGCCTTGCGGATCAACTTCTTGATAGTAGCCTCGTCGGGCAGTTTACCTTCGAGATAGGCGGTGGTGGTGGCGTCATCGAGCTCAACCGCCGCCTCGATCATCTGCTCGCGATATTTCTTGGCGTCATCGGCCATATCGGCCGGAATTTCGATGTCGTGATATTTAGCGCCGAGGGATTCATCGTCCCACACCACGCCCTTCATGCGCACCAGATCGATAATGCCCTTGAAATTCTGCTCGGAACCGATCGGAAGCTGGATCGCCACCGGCTTTGCGCCAAGGCGGGTCTTGATGTCGTCCAGACACTTGAAGAAGTCGGCACCGATCTTGTCCATTTTGTTGGCAAAGACGATGCGCGGCACTTTATACTTGTCGCCCTGACGCCAGACCGTCTCGGTCTGCGGCTCTACGCCCTGGTTGGAATCGAGCACGCATACCG
>JBGQLL010000116.1:0-9441 GCA_041500065.1 Pseudolabrys sp. | reverse complement strand
TTGCCATCCTTTGCTTTCTTTTTCTGGTCCAGGAACGGATCACGACGGCCGACCTCGTAGACCACGTTCTGAATGTCCTCGGCGCTGGCATCCGGTTTCAACTGCGAGAGCGCGTCGCGCAGGTCGATCAACGTCGCGCGTTCCGCATCCGTGGGCTCGCGGAATTTCTTTTCCGTCAGCACGAAATCACGGAAATAGTGGATGGCATACGTGACCAGCTCATTGAGCTTGGGATGCGTCTTCGGCGTTACGCCCGGCCGATAGCGGCCAATGAAGCCCCACAGCGTGTCGGCGTTCTCGGCATTCGACGACGACACCAGCGTGAGCAACATGCCGAACGAGATCGGCATGTCGATCTTCGGCGGCTTGCCGGAATGGATATGCCAGACCGGATTTGACAATTGCTGCCGCGGATCCTGCCGCTCATAGCCGTCGAGAACCTGGTAGTACTCGTCAACGTGACGCGGAATGACATCAAAGTAGAGCCGCTTGGCTGCCTTCGGTTCGCGATACATGAACAGCGACAGACTCTCCGGGCTGGCGTAGCGCAGCCACTCCTCGATCGTGAGCCCATTGCCTTTCGACTTGGATATCTTCTGGCCCTTCTCATCGAGGAACAGCTCGTAATTAAATCCCTCCGGCGCGGTGCCGCCGAGTGCGCGGCAGATTTCGCCCGAGAGCTTGACCGAGTCGATCAGATCCTTGCCGGCCATTTCGTAATCGACGCCGAGCGCCACCCAGCGCATGGCCCAGTCCGGCTTCCACTGGAGCTTGCAGCGTCCGCCGGTGACCGGCGTGACCACCTGCGCTTTGGTGTCGGGGTCTTCGTAGGTGATGGTCCCGGCCTTCGGATCGTGCGCGGTGATCGGGACCTGCAATACGATGTCGGTCTTCGGCGATACCGGGAGGAACGGAGAATAAGTCGCGGCGCGTTCTTCGCGCAGCGACGGCAACATGATCGCCATCACTTCGTCGAAACGCGCCAGCACCTTGAGCAAGGCCTGATTGAAGCGGCCCGACTTGTAGCACTCCGTCGACGACAGGAATTCGTACTCGAAGCCGAAGTGATCCAGAAATGCGCGCAGACGCGCATTGTTATGTTCGCCGAAGCTCGGGTGGGTGCCAAACGGATCCGGCACCTTGGTCAACGGCTTGCCGAGGTGCTGCTCCAGCATATCCTTGTTCGGCACATTGTCCGGCACTTTGCGCAAGCCATCCATGTCATCGGAAAAGGCGATCAGCCGCGTCTTCACCTTGTCGTCGGTCAGCACACGAAAGGCGTGGCGCACCATGGTCGTGCGGGCGACCTCACCGAAGGTGCCGATATGCGGCAGGCCGGACGGACCGTAGCCGGTCTCGAAAATCACTTCGTCCTTGGGATGTTTCTTGAGCCGCGTGACGATCTTGCGTGCCTCTTCGAACGGCCAGGCATTCGATTGCTCGGCGAGCTGGCGCAAGGAAGCAGCGGAATCGGCAACAGACATCATATTCTCCGGGCGGCGGACACTAGAAATGCCGCAGCCTCGCGTCAAATGTGCGGTTCAAAATGGGCTGACAGGAAAATAGCGCAGCCACAGGTCGGTAAAGCGTCCCTTTTCCCACAACCGGAACAGCGCCCAGTTGAATGCCTGCCGCAGCAGGTCATTCCCGCGTCTCACCACAATGCCCACGCCTTCGCCGAAAAAGCGGCTTTCCAGATAGGGCCCGCCCTTGAAAACGCAGCAGTTCATGGAGTCGGTCCCGTTGAGCCAGAAGGCGAGCGAAACACCGTCACCGAAAAGAAGATCGACATCGCCTCGCTTGAGCGCGAAACGCGCAGCGTCGGCATCGGGATAAGGGCGCAGCTCGGCTTCCGTGAAGAGCGTTTTGAGATAAGCCTCGTGGGCGGTGCCGCCGACAACCGCGATCTTTTTTCCTTCGAGCGATTCCGGACGCACCTCCTCAATTGCGCTGTCGCGTCGCGCCACAAAACGTGCGGGCGTCCGGTAGTAGGGATCGCTGAAATCGACGCGCGTGCGCATCTCCGGAGTTGCCGCGATCGAAGCGATAACGGCATCGCCGTTGTTGCTGTTGAGCGACGAGATCAATGTGTCGAACCGGCGCATCTGCACCGTACAGGCGACCTTGAGCTCCTCGCAGATCAGCCGCGCCAGATCGACATTGAAGCCGGTGGGCGCGCCATCCGACCCGGCGTAGTTGAATGGCGGATAGTCGGTTTCCGTCAGGAAGCGGATGATGTTGATGCGTGAGAGATCGGGCCGTTCCGGCCGGCGGCGTGGATCCCAGAAGCCGGGCACCGCCATCGTATCGGCCGGCGGCGTGACGGTTGGCGGCGCGGGAGATGCGCCTTGCGGCGGGGTCTGCGCCCGAACGGCAAAGGTCGTCGCTGCCAGGACGGCGGCAACGATGACGACAGCGCCACCACGCAGGTTCTGACCACCCATCCAGTTCATTCGCCGGCCTTTGCTAGCGGGAATCGCGGCGACCATAGCATCGCCGTAGCGGCGGGCCAGCCACAATCGAATACGAACAATCAAGCTAAGCGGTCAGGTGCTTCTCGATATCGTGCACGGGGTGCTTGACCAGATCCTTGTCGATCTCAGCACGTATGGCGGCGCGCAAGGCGCGCGAATAGGCATGGCGGATCATGCCAAGCGCGCGCGGGGGCGCCACGAGAATCAGCGATTTCACCTTGCCGGCGGCAACTTGGGCGTCGAGCCGTTGGGCGAGATGGGTGAGGAAGACCTGTTCGGCCTGATTGTGCCAGTCGGTCTGCGTGACCGCGCTGCTGCCGGGGCCGGCTGAACTATGGGTCCGACCGGGTTTGTCGGCGCCGAGCAAATGGGTCGGCAGATCTTTTTGTTCGAAGACCTCAATGGTCTTGAGATTGGGGAACTTCGCGTCGCCGGTGTTCTCGAGCGTGAGCGCCTTGGCGCCGTCACAAACGACCACCCATTCGCCGTGGCGAATCAGCAATTCAGACATAGGAAAACCTCCTCACTTGCACGCAACCCTACCGCACGCAGGAATTCGCGATTTGTCCTGGATCAAACGTCACAATCGCCGGTTTGTTGCGAAAACAGAACTTCAGTTGGTGCCGTCGAGCAGCCGGCGGGCGATCACCTGGGCCTGGATCTCGGCAGCACCTTCGAAAATATTGAGAATGCGGGCATCGCACAGGATGCGTGAGACAGGGAATTCCAGCGCAAAACCATTGCCGCCGTGCACCTGCACGGCATTGTCGGCGGCGGCCCATGCCACGCGGGCCGCCAGCAACTTGGCCATGCCCGCTTCCAGGTCGCAGCGGCGCCCGGAGTCCTTCTCCCGCGCAGCATAATAAGTGAGCTGCCGCGCGATCATGATCTCCACCGCCATCATGACGATCTTGTCAGCGACTCGCGGGAAGCCAATGATGGGACCACCAAACTGCACGCGGTTTTGCGCATAGTCGAGCGCTTGCTCCATAGCGGCCTGCGCGACGCCGATGGCCCGCGCGGCAGTCTGGATACGGGCGGATTCGAAAGTCTGCATGAGCTGCTTGAAGCCAAGTCCCTCGACGCCACCGAGCAGGTTCTCCGCTTTGACTTCGAAGCCGTCGAAGGCAATCTCGTATTCCTTCATGCCGCGATAGCCGAGCACCTCGATTTCGGTGCCGCTCATTCCCTTCGCCGGGAATGGATCCTTGTCGTTGCCACGCGGCTTTTCGGCAAGCAGCATCGACAGGCCGCGGTGGCCGGTTTCTTTCGGATTGGTGCGAACGAGAAGCGTCATCAGATCCGCGCGCACCGGATGGGTGATCCATGTCTTGTTGCCGTAAACTTTGTAGACCCCGCCTTCGCGTATGGCGCGCGTCTTGATCGATGCGAGGTCCGAACCGGTATTCGGTTCGGTGAACACTGCGGTCGGCAATACTGCGCCCGACGCAATTTTGGGCAGCCACTTTTCCTTCTGTGCGGCGGTGCCGCTTCCGAGGATCAGTTCGGCGGCAATCTCCGAGCGGGTACCCAGCGAACCGACGCCGATATATCCGCGCGAAAGTTCTTCCGAAACCACGCACATGGATTCCTTGCCAAGCCCCATGCCGCCGAATTCTTCGGGGATGGTGAGGCCGAACACGCCGAGTTCGGACATCTGCGCGATGATATCGAGCGGAATGTAACTGTTGGTGCGATGCCAGGTTTGCGCATTCCCGATCACTTCGCTGTCGGCAAATTTACGCATCTCCTCGCGGATCGACTCCAGCGTCTCGTCAAGGCCGCACGTGCCGACCGTCGCATTGTGGTTCGTCCGCACCAGCTCGATCAGGCGGGCGCGGTGTTCAGCGCTGTTACCGCCAGCGACGAGACTCTCGAGCACCGGATTGATGCGGGCGGCGACCTGCGCCGACGACAATCCGAGATCGGATGGCCGCACCACCTCGCCCTGACTCATCGGAATGCCGCCCGCGACCTGGGCCAGATATTCGCCGAGCCCGATGCGGACGAGCAGTTCCTCGGCTTCCCCGAGCGTGCCATCGCCGGCCATACGCCCGGCGTAGGCTGCCAGCTGGCGCACGGCCTCGACATAAGTTGCAAACCAGGCGAGCCCATGCGTGGCACGTTGCTCGCGATCGACCAGGCGGCCGATCACATTGCCTTCCACCACCACCCGCTCGCGCACCTTTGCCATCGCATCGGCCAACAGAGCGTCGAGGGCCGCGCTCGCCCCCTGGGCGAGTTCGACCAGATCATTGTCCTTCATGGGTCGGGAAGCGGCGATCGGCATCAGAGTCTCGGCGTTGAAAATTGGCCGGCGCTCACGACACTACGCGTGCAGTGCACAAAAGCAAAGCGGCGAGGAAATACAGGGGCTTGCGCGGGCTCGGCACGGCCGACATCATGTAAAACGCTACAAAAATTAACCATTTCTGGCTTACATCATTACCTCTGCGCGGCTCCTGCCACTGGCGAGACCGGACCAGTTTGCATGCGCTCCATTGATTTATCGAAATCGCTCAACCGGCTGGCCCGCGCCCTCACCTCCGTATCGGTGCGCACACGCATCGTCGTCCTGGCGCTTGTCCCGGTCGTGGGCTTTCTCGCCAACGGCATGACCTACGTGTCGGGCAAACGCGACGTCGATGGAGCCTTTCGGTCGGTCGGCAATTCGCATGCGCTCGCCGATGCCAGCCGCGATTTCAAGATTGCCGTCGACGGCATGCGGATTGCGGTGAAGGACTTCACAGCCTCGCCGCACGGCGCACTGGTCGACATTTTCGAGCAGTCGCAGAACCATGCGAACCGAAGCCTCGATATCATCGAAGCCTCCGTCAGCAACATGAGTGGCGACGACATCAAGTCTCTGCGCGCAGAACTCGGCGTGCTGAAAAAGAACTTCGATGCGCTGGTCGCGGAGCAGCGCATACTTGGTTTCAGCGACATCGAAGGTCTGCGTGGCGGGCTGGTGGAGGCGCTGGCTACAAAATCGAGCGGGCCGTCAATGAGAACATGTCCTGGGTGGCCCAGGCTGACGCCAACAAGCTGATGATAATACTGCTGACGATGCGGCATCATGAAGCGGAATACCGGCTCGCACCGGCCGAGGTGACGCGCCAGCAGTTTCTTGCGGGCTACCGCCAGTTCAACGAAATCTACGGCAGTATCGACGGCCGGCCGGAGATGAAAGCAAAGCTCGGAAGCGACGTGAAGCTCTATGTCGACACCTTCACGCGCTGGATCGAGGCGAGTGACCGAGCCTATCCGCTGCGCGCCTTGATCGACATCGACAGTCAGGCCATGCTGCCCCGGGCGGACGCCGTCATACAGTCAGCAAACGAAGCGGCGGAACGGGCGACGGAAGTGCTTGCCGCCTCGCAGAGCTACACACGCAACGGCATCATTGCGGTCGGGATCGCCATGGTCGCTCTTGGTCTTGGCTTTAGCTGGCTGATTGGCCGCAGCATCACGCGACCGCTCAATGGACTGGCAGCAGTCATGGCGCGTCTCGCCGACGGCGACACGAGCACCCGCATACCGGCGACGCGCGCGCGACGAGATCGGTGCGATGGCGCGCACGGTGATCGTATTCCGCGACAATATGATCGAGCGCGAACGCCTTTCGCAGACACAAGCCGATGCGAGTCCCGCGCGCGAGCAACGCAGCGACATGATCGCATCGACCATCTCGGAGTTCAAACATTTGGTCGAGAGCGCGCTGGGCAAACTGCGGGCAGCGTCGATAAAGCTGGAAATGAGCTCGGCAGACCTCAATAAAGCCGCGGACACGGTGTCGTCGGAAGCCAACACCGCCAAAAGCCGCGTGGCCGCGGCATCCGAAAACGTCACGGCCGCCGCCGGTTCGGTTGAGGAATTAGCGGCCTCGATCGGCGAGATCTCCTCGCAGGCGGCGAAATCAACCGACGTCGCCGGTCGCGCCGTGTCGGAAGCGCAGCGCACTGTCACAACCATGAAGGAACTCGGAAACGCGGCCACCCGCATCGGTGAGGTCGTGGGCCTGATCCAGGCGATCGCCGGGCAGACCAATCTGCTCGCACTCAACGCGACCATAGAAGCCGCGCGCGCCGGTGAGTCCGGCAAAGGATTCGCCGTGGTGGCGGCGGAGGTGAAGTCGCTCGCCGGTCAGACCGCCAAGGCAACCGAAGAGATTGCCGAGCAGATCGGTTCGATCCAGTCTGCGGCAGCCGATGCCTCGCAAGCGATAGAACAGGTCGACGCGATTATCCGCGAGATGTCATCAATCGCCACAATGGTCGCAGCGACGGTTGACGAACAGAACTCGGCAGTCGCCTCGATCGCGGAAGGCGTCAGTCGCGCTTCAGGCGAAGCGCGCGTCGGGGCCGAAGCAATGAGCCGCGTGACCGGCGTGACCGCCGATGCCCGCACCACAGCTTCGGGCGTCAAGGATCTCGCAGACTCGGTCGCGGTCGAAGCCGAGGGCCTGGAGACGCAAGTCCGTCAGTTCCTCAGCAACGTACAGGCGGCCTAATTCCGTTCTTCCGCAACGCGGATAACGGACTTGCAAAGCGGGCAACAATAGACGATTTGATTGGGTGCCCCGGGAGTACCCATTGCAAGCTCTTAATCGGTCAGCGCAAATTGCAGCCGACGCTTTTCGGCATTTCATCGCGGATGACGGTTGGGCGATCGCGAGCCACATTGCGTTGTCCACGCTGATGGCGCTGTTCCCGTTTCTGATCGTTGTCACCGCGCTTGCCGGATTTTTCTTCGGGTCCAAGGAACTGGCCGACGAAGCAGCGCACCTTTTGCTCGATGCGTGGCCAAAACAGGTGGCGGCACCGATCGCGACCGATATCACCGGCGTGCTGACATCGACCCGCGGCGATGTTCTGACCCTCGGCTCAGCCTTCGCACTCTATTTCGCCTCCAGCGGAGTGGAGAGCCTCCGCATCGGACTTAACCGCGCCTACAATATCAAGGAGCAGCGCTCGTGGTGGCTGCTGCGGATCGAATCGATCGTCTACGTGCTGGTGGGTGCGGTGGCGATCCTGGCGTTCTCGTTCCTGGTGGTGCTGGCGCCGTTGATCCTCGCAACGCTCGTGCATTACGTGCCGGCGCTTGACCAATTCGGCGATCTCATCACCTTTGCGCGCTATACCGTGGCGGCTTCAGTGCTCATCGTTTCGCTGATGATCGTGCACCTGTGGCTGCCCGCCGGCCGGCGCTCCTTCACCGAGGTCGCGCCGGGGATCATTGCCACGATTGTCCTGTGGCTGGTCAGCGGCGCGGTCTTCGGCCGTTATCTCGCCAATTACGCCTTTGCCTACGTGTCGATGTATGCCGGTCTGGCATCGGCCATGGTCGCGCTGGTGTTTCTTTATATTTGCGCGTCGATTTTCATCTACGGGGGCGAATTAAATTCGATCATCACCCAGAAGCGCGTAAGAGAGCCCTAAGCGCCGGAGGCTTCTTGCGCGTCCTCAAACGTCTTCAATCCCGTGCGCGGCGCATTCACCATCACCGCCATATTGCCGGGCGGATGCTGGTTCTTCCACATCTTCATGTGCGCCAGCGGGATCTTGTCCCACGTGAACACCTCGCTCATGCACGGATCGATGCGCTGCTCCAGGACGAAACGATTGGCCAGTGAAGCCTGCTTGAGATGCGCAAAATGCGAACCCTGAATGCGCTTCTGGCGCATCCAGACGTAACGCGCATCGAAAGTCAGGTTGTAGCCGGTGGTGCCGGCACAGAACACGACCATGCCACCGCGCTTCACGACGAGACAGGAAACCGGAAACGTCTGCTCGCCCGGATGTTCGAACACGATATCGACATCCCGTTTGCCTGTTATGTCCCAGATCGCCTTGCCGAAGCGGCGCGCTTCCTTCGTCCAGTCATTAAATTCAGCCGAATTCACCGCCGGCATCTGACCCCAGCATTTGAAATCCTTGCGGTTGATAACGCCCTTGGCGCCGAGATTGAGAACGTATTCGGCCTTCGATTCATCCGAAACGACCGCAACGGCGTTGGCGCCGGAGGCGGCGACAAGCTGGACGCCGAACACACCGAGACCGCCCGATGCGCCCCACACCAGCACGTTGTCGCCGGGCTTGAGAGTGTGTGGCGAATGCCCGAACAGCATGCGGTAGGCAGTCGCCAGCGTGAGCGTGTAACAGGCTGACTCTTCCCAGGAGAGATGGTTCGGCTTGTTCATGAGCTGCCGCGATTGCACGCGGCAAAACTGCGCGAACGAACCGTCGGGCGTCTCGTAACCCCAGATGCGCTGCGAGGGGGACAGCAGCGGATCGCCGCCATTGCAGTCCTCATCGTCGCCGTCGTCCTGATTGCAGTGGACGATGACCTCGTCGCCGACTTTCCAACGCTTCACTTTGGCGCCGACGGCCCACACGATGCCCGAGGCGTCGGAGCCCGCGATGTGGAACGGATGCTTGTGACCGTCGAGCGGTGAGATCGGAATGCCGAGACCAGCCCAGACGCCGTTGTAGTTGACGCCACCGGCCATCACGTAAACCAGGACCTCATCGTCACCGATCGGCCAGGTTGGCACCACCTCAAGTTGGAATGACGTGTCGGGAGGACCGTGCCGCTCCTTGCGGATCACCCAGGCGTGCATCTTCTCAGGCACATGCCCAAGCGGCGGAATCTCGCCGATGTCATAGAGATCCTTGAGTGGAGCAACGCTTCTCGCCTTGGCGACAGCCGGCATCGAGATTCTCCCTGCCCTGATAACACTCTGACGCAAATTATGTTGCATCGCAACAACGCGTTCATGACGATAAAAACCATCGGTTTCGCAAGATGTTAGCGCTCGACCGATGTTCGCTTCGGGTAGATCCCGGCGCACCGCTTAAGGGTTTTGCAATGCGGGTCGGCCTAGCGTGGCGAGAACCACGTCAGGACGCGGGATGTCCGAGCAGATCATTCGCCGAACTGGACGGATGGTGGATGCACAATCCGCCAT
>JBGQLL010000115.1:0-9569 GCA_041500065.1 Pseudolabrys sp. | reverse complement strand
TGGCCGACGCCGAATTTGGTCAGCGAAAGTGCGGTTTCGATGGTTCGATCATCCATTTAGGAGGGCTTTCGTTCCGGGGCGTGTTGTCAATTAAAGCAGCCTATCTGCTTCGACAAGAATGGCTTTCGGGACGGAGGGTTGCGTGAGGCGTAGACACTGATACACTTTTCGAGATCGACAAAACATGGCCACAACCGCGACGCGCCCGGCATGGCGGCTTGCGGGACGGTAGGAAGGTTTTGACAGCATGAGCGGCGAGGCCGGGGACATCCCGGGCCTCGACCCCGCTATCAGCCCTGCGCCGCAGTCGCGGTCCAGGTGGGGTCGGCGGTCGCCTGAACGGTCTGACGCGGGCTTCGGCAGCGACCGGGGCGGCGCCACGTATGCCGCGCTCGATCTTGGCACTAACAATTGTCGACTGTTGGTGGCGCGGCCGTCCGGTGACGGCTTCCGCGTCGTCGATGCCTTTTCCCGTATCGTCCGGCTGGGAGAGGGTGTCTCATCGTCGGGCCGCTTGAGCGAAGCTGCGATCACCCGTGCGATTGCGGCTCTGGCTATTTGCCGCAACAAGATGAAGAACAAAGGCGTCACCCGCACCCATCTCATAGCCACAGAAGCGTGTCGTGCGGCGCAGAATGGAGTGCAATTCCTTTCGCGCGTCACCGATGAATTAGGCCTTACACTCGAAGTGATCGATCGCGAAACGGAAGCGCGGCTCGCCGCGACCGGTTGTACGCCGCTGCTCGATCCACAGGCCGATGGCGCAATTCTATTCGACATTGGCGGCGGTTCATCCGAACTCGTGCGACTGGCGCGCTCGCAAAAGGGCCGCGGGGGACCGCCCTTACCGCAAATTCGTGGATGGATCTCGGTGCCGCACGGCGTCGTAACGCTGGCCGAGCGCTATGGCGGGATCACTGTCACCCGCGACATCTATGAGGCGATGGTCGGGGAGGTCACGGCACTGATCGCACCATTCGTGCACGAGCACGGCAGAGATGGAACGGCTGGCATCCACATGCTCGGAACTTCGGGCACTGTGACGACAATCGCCGGCGTGCATCTCAATCTCAAACGCTATGATCGCAATCGCGTTGACGGCTGCTGGATGAGCGATCAACAGATTAACTCAGTCATCGAACGGCTGCTTGGCATGGGTTACGACGACCGTGTGGCAAGTCCCTGCATAGGCGCGGAGCGGGCTGATCTGGTGCTCGCCGGTTGTGCGATCCTCGAGGCGATCCGCCGCGCGTTTCCGTGTCCGCGTCTTCGTGTTGCCGATCGTGGTCTACGGGAAGGCATGCTTGTGCAGATGATGCGCGAAGACGGCGCCTGGAATGGCGGCAACCAGGCGGCGATATCGTGACCGTGCGCGGCAAGGGCGCCGGCCCGCGCCAAAAAAAGGTTCGGGTTCGGAGCGTCGGGAGCCGTTCTGCATCCTCGCGCCAATGGCTGGAACGTCAGCTGAATGATCCTTACGTTGCGCGTGCCAAACGTGAGGGCATGCGCTCGCGGGCAGCATTCAAGTTGATCGAGATCGACGACAAGGCGCGCTTCCTCAAGAGAGGCGCGCGTGTCATTGACCTTGGCGCGGCGCCCGGGGGTTGGAGCCAAATTGCGGCCGAACGAGTCGGCGCGCCACAGCATGGCAAAGTGATTGCCATCGACGTCTTGTCGATGGACCCGGTGCCCGGAGTCGGCTTCGTCAAACTTGATTTCCTCGACCACACCGCGCCCAGCAAACTCAAGGAAATGATCGGTGGGCCTGCCAACGTCGTACTTTCCGACATGGCCGCGAATGCGACTGGTCATGCCCGCACCGATCACCTGAAGATCATGGCTTTGGTGGAAGCGGCCGCTGAATTCGCTCGCGAGGTGCTTGCCCCTGGCGGCACCTTCCTTGCCAAGGTGCTCCAGGGCGGCACCGAGACCGCGCTGCTAGCCTCGCTCAAACGCGATTATAGGAGCGTCAAACATGTGAAGCCGCCGGCAAGCCGCGCAGATTCGGCAGAGCTTTATTTGCTGGCCACGGGCTTTCGTGGTGCGGCCGAAGCCAAGGCCTAGCCGGCGCGTTGGTCCGAGGTCTCCGCAGGAGTCGGAAGCCTGTCGGCCATTTCCGCACCGGCTTCCGGTGATAGCTGGGCGAAGACGAATACCGAGAGCGCCGAAATTGCCGCGACCGCGATAAATGCCGGCGGAAAATCGCTGGCTTGCAAGGGGCCGCTGCCTTTGAAGTAAACAGTGAGTTCCACGGCCATGGCGCCGATTGCAACGCCAGACGATACCGCCAATTGCTGCGCAACGCTGACCAAAGCGGTCGCGCGGCTGATCCGGCTGGGGTCAATGTCGGCATAGGCAATCGTATTGATGCTCGTGAACTGCAGCGAGCGAAAGAATCCACCGACCAGCAAGAGAACCAGCATGAGCGATATTGGGGTCGTTGCGGTGAAGCCCGCACAGACAGCAAGAAAAGCCGAACTGATAATGGAGTTGATGACCAAAATGTTTCGAAAGCCGAAACGCCGCAAAATGTTTGCAACCGCCCACTTCATACCCATGGCACCAAGTGCGGTTGCGAAGGTAATCATGCCGGATTGAAACGGACTCATGCCGAAGCCAATCTGCAGCATGAGTGGCAGCAGAAAAGGCAGAGCGCCGAGCCCGAGGCGAAAGATAAATCCGCCGACGACGCTCGCGAAAAATGTCGGCACTTTGAACAGCGAGAGATCGAGCGCAGGGTTGTCGGTGTGGCGCGTGTGCGCGAGATACGCCACGATGAAACAGGCACCGCCGAACACAAGCCCTGCGACTACGGTCCAGGGAAGAAAGTTAAGCCCAAGTACCGAGAGCCCGAAGGCCATGCCGCCGATGCCAAGTCCGGCGAGCACCATGCCGACGACATCAAAACGTTCGTGCTTTTCGGCTCGCACATCCGGAATGTATCGTGTGGCAAGGAGTATACCGAGGAGACCAATCGGGACGTTGATGATGAAGATCCAATGCCACGTCGCGTAGGTGGTGATAAAACCTCCGACTGGCGGACCTAGCACCGGCCCGATGAGGGCGGGCGTGGTTACCCAAGCCATGGCGCCGATCAGTTCGCGCTTGCTGATCGTGCGAACCAGCACGATGCGTCCAACCGGGGTCATCATCGCGCCGCCCATGCCCTGGACGATGCGGGCAATGACGAAGTCGGTGAGCGAGCCTGACAGCGCGCAACCGATCGAACCGAGCACGAACACTGCAATTGCCGCGCGGAATACCGTGCGCGCGCCAAACCGGTCGGCGGTCCAGCCGCTCGCCGGGATGAAGATCGCGAGCGACAACAAATAGGAAGTGACGGCAAGTTTGAGTGCCAGCGGGTTCGTGCCGATATCAGCCGCGATCGCGGGCAGGGATGTGGCGATGACGGTCGAATCCATGTTTTCCATGAACAGTGCGACCGCGATGATGAGCGGGACGATGCGGTCACGGAGCATGGAGGATCCGGCGGGGCTTGGGCGTCATCGAAACAGGCGTTCTTGAAGCGTAAAGCGCGGGCGGAAGGAAGGCTCCTTCACGTTTACGAGTTCATAACAGCCATCCGCAATTGCCCTAGGAATCGGCGCCATCCCGTGCTATCGACCCACGCCAACCCAAAAGCGGGCCGCGACGCAAGGCGAGGGACCCCTCGCAACGGGCATTTTTAACCCCGTGTCAGCCGGTCCGATGCCTTTCGGGCGAGGACGGAGTTGGCGATGGCCACAAAAAGCAATGCAAGCCCGCGTGAGGGGCTCACATTCGACGACGTGCTGATCAAGCCCGGCCTGTCGGAGGTGCTCCCTGCGGACGTCGATATCCGGTCCCGGATCACCCGCTCGATTGCAGTCAATATTCCCATCATCGCCTCGGCCATGGACACCGTGACCGAGGCTCAAATGGCAATCGCCATGGCGCAGGCTGGCGGCATCGGCGTGCTCCACCGCAACATGGAGCCGGACGAGCAGGCCGCTCAGGTCCGCCAGGTCAAGAAGTTCGAATCGGGCATGGTCGTGAACCCGCTGACCATCGAGCCGGATGCGACGCTTCAGCAGGCTCTCGACCTGATGAAGGACAACCGCATCTCGGGCATCCCTGTGGTGGAGCGCGCCGGCAACGCGCAGCCCGGCAAGCTGGTCGGCATTCTGACAAACCGCGACGTGCGCTTCGCTACCGATCCACGTCAGAAAATCTCCGAGCTGATGACCAAGAAGCTCATCACAGTGCGTGAGGGTGTGAGCCAGGATGAAGCCAAACGTTTGCTTCATCAGCATCGCATCGAGAAGCTACTGGTGGTGGACGCGCAGTATCGATGCGTGGGCCTGATTACCGTGAAGGATATCGAGAAGGCGGTTGCCAATCCAAATGCGTGCAAGGATGAGCAGGGTCGCCTGCGTGTGGCTGCGGCAACGACAGTCGGCGACAGGGGCTTCGCCCGCACCGAGGCGCTGATCGCGGCGGGAGTCGATCTCATCGTGGTCGACACGGCGCATGGCCACTCGAAGTACGTGCTTGACGCGGTCACACGGATCAAGCGGCAGTCAAACAAAGTTCAGGTGGTCGCCGGCAACATCGCGACGGTCGAGGGCGCAAAGGCGCTCATCGATTGCGGTGCTGATGCCATCAAGGTCGGTATCGGTCCGGGTTCGATTTGTACAACGCGGATCGTCGCCGGTGTTGGCGTGCCACAGCTGACCGCCATCATGGATTGCGTCGATGCGGCAAAATCGAGCGGAACGCCGGTCATCGCCGACGGCGGCATCAAATATTCGGGCGATCTGGCGAAGGCGATTTCTGCGGGCGCCGATTGTGCCATGGTTGGTTCGCTGCTCGCTGGCACAGACGAGACCCCGGGCGAGGTGTTTCTCTATCAAGGGCGTTCCTACAAAACTTACCGTGGGATGGGCTCGGTCGGTGCGATGTCGCGCGGCTCGGCCGATCGCTACTTCCAGCAGGACATCAAAGATACCCTGAAACTGGTGCCTGAAGGCGTCGAAGGCCAGGTCCCTTACAAGGGTGCTGCAGCAACCGTGCTACATCAGCTCACCGGGGGTCTGCGCGCCGCCATGGGGTATGTCGGGGCTAAGAATCTCGACGAACTGCATGCCAAAGCGGAATTTGTCCGTATCACTGGTGCGGGCCTTCGCGAAAGCCACGTGCACGACGTGACGATTACGCGCGAAAGCCCGAACTATCCGAGCCGCGTGTAGTTATCCTTCTCCTCGGGAGGATGAGAGGGCTGGTCGATGTCAATTCAGTTTGTCCTGCTGCCGCTATTTGTTGAAGTGCTGCTCACTTTCGGCGCGATGTTCGGGATGATGTACTTCCGCACCTCGTCGCTCCAGCGCGGTGAGACGCGTTTCGAACACATTGCCTTGCGCGAGCCGAATTGGCCGGTGCGGGCCACTCAATTCGGATATGCATTCGCCAATCAATTTGAGCTGCCAGTTCTGTTTTATGTGCTAACGATTCTGGCAATAATCACTCATCATGCCGATCTCCTTTACGTCCTTCTTGCTTGGGTCTTCGTCGTGTTGCGCGTGTTTCAAGCCGGAGTCCACGTGACCAACAACAATGTTCGCGTCCGTGGGGCATTTTATGGGGCGGGCGCACTGGTGTTGTTCATCATGTGGGTGATTTACATCGTGCGCATCGTTCTCGCGCTGCCATGACGCCGGCGGCCAGGCTTGCTGCTGCTATCGAGGTTTTCGCTGCGATCGAAAATGAACGCCGCCCGGCCGCCGATACGCTAAAGGCCTGGGGGCTCACGCATCGCTTTGCCGGCTCGGGAGACCGCGCTGCCATCGCAGGCCTCGTCTACGATGCCCTGAGGCGCCGAGCGTCGAGCGCTTTTGTCATGGGCGCAGACGCACCACGCGCAATTCTCCTGGGCATGCTCAAGCGCGAGCGCGGCCTTGACGTTGAAACGATCGCCAGGCTTTGCGATGGCTCGCAATATGCCCCCGAGGTGCTGAGTTCGGATGAGCGCAAACGGCTCGAGGCTGCCGATATGACCGGCGCGCCGCCCTATGTGCGCGGCGACTACCCGGAATGGCTTGAACCGTATTTTTCGCGCGTGTTTGGGGATGACCGCGTGGAAGAAGGGGCGGCGCTGTCCTCGCGTGCGCCGTTAGATCTGCGGGTCAACACGCTCAAGGCCGGGCAGGACGCTGTGGCCGCGATGCTGTCGGATCTGAGGCCTGAACCGACGCGCTGGTCGCCCTGGGGCTTGCGCATTCGTCTTGCCGCCGACGCAAAAAGCCCAGCGGTTCATGCCGAGCCCGCGTTTCTCAAAGGCCTGGTCGAAG
This sequence comes from Pseudolabrys sp., assembly GCA_041500065.1. GTDB lineage: Bacteria > Pseudomonadota > Alphaproteobacteria > Rhizobiales > Xanthobacteraceae > Pseudolabrys. Next base: position 3,243 of record JBGQLL010000115.1, on the reverse strand, counting down.
TGCAGGACGAGGGGTCGCAGCTGGCGGCCCTGCTCTCCGGGGCCAAACCGGGCGAACAGGTGGTCGACCTCTGCGCCGGCGCCGGCGGCAAGACATTGGTCATGGCGATGATGATGAAGAATAAGGGCCAAATCTTTGCCACCGACGACGACAAGCGCCGGTTGGCCCCCATTCACGATCGTGTAAAACGCTCTGGCGCGCGCAATGTGCAGGTGCGTACGCCCAAATCAGTCGGTGGGGAAATTGACGATTTGGCCGGGCGCATGGATCTCGTGCTGATCGACGCGCCGTGTACCGGGACAGGTGCCTGGCGTCGCAATCCCGACGCAAAATGGCGGATACGGCCAGGAGCTTTGCAGCAGCGAGAGAAGGAGCAGGTTGAAGTCCTTGATCGTGCCGTCCCCCTACTCAAGGCGAGTGGACGCATTGTCTACATAACGTGCTCGGTGCTTGAGCAAGAAAATAACACTCAAGTAGGCGACTTCCTCGCGCGGCATGCTGAGTTTTCGGTGCAACCGCCGGCAGACGTCATTCAGTCCCTCGGCGAGCGCGCTTTCATATTCGGCAAGGCGGCTCGGCTGTCCGGCGAGGGGATCTTGATGACTCCGCGGACAACCGACACGGATGGCTTTTTCATCTCGATTCTGCGACGGAGAGAGTAAGGCCTCGCTTACGATTTGGTAATAAAGTGCAGCGGAATTCCCCGATTGCGCCGCAATCCGGGCCAAATTTATCCGCGATAATCCAGTGATTGTGGAACCGCGAAGCTCTTTTTTGGGGTTTTTCCATGCTGGTGGCCAGGCGCGATCCGCCATTTCACGTGGACGCGCAGGATGCTGTGCGCGCCAACTCGGGTACCTATCCGGTCCGAAAGGCATCGGGCCTGACCCGGTTCGTGGGCGCGATCCAGATGGTTGGTTCTTTATTGGCGATTCCGGTCGGTATTGCCAGCGCCTATTCGTTCTACCGCGCTAATTTTTCTCCCGAGATCACTTGCCAGAGCCTGCGCAGCGGCATTGTCGCTATGCTCGATAAGAGTGTAGACGCTGCAACCCGTCGCATTCTTGTCCGGCGCGATGTCGAGGCCTTCGAGAAGGCTTGTGGTTCGGTCGATCCTGATGCGACCGCGGCATTCAAGACACTGCTCTCGGTTGAAAAGACGGCGGCTCCTGTTGCGACCGTGCCGACCGCGCCAAAAGCACAACGCGTCGAAACAGTGCCGAAGGAGCCGGTACGCAAGGCCGAACCACGATCGCAAGTACCCGCCAAACAGCCAGCGACGGCGGCAGCCCCAGTTGCCGCAGAGCCTGCGCGTCGGGACCCTGACATATCGGATGCGCAATGGCTTGACGCGGTCCGTCAGGCCTTGGTGACCCACAAAGAGGAAATACCGGCGACGCCGCCCAATGTCGTAAAGGCGCAACCAGCACCGGTGGCGGCCATACGACCAGCAACTCATGATCCTGTCTTGGTGCCACCTGCGTCGGTCGCTCCAACGCCATCGGCCGCGCCCGCGCTGCCGCCAGCGATCTCGATTGCCCCGCCACCTGCTGCTGCGCAGACCCGTGATGATCACCCCGTACCGCCGGAGTCGATCCCGGATGCTGTCCCGCCCGCCAGCGACGATGTCGCCAAGCCCGATGAACATGGCCGATCACGTATCGGCAAATGGATTTCAGCAATTCCGCTGCTAGGCCCAGCGGTTGACAACGCCCGGCATTGAGACTTCGGCCCGGTTGCCAGTTGGCGCGCGGCTCCCACAGTTTTCGGCTGTGAACAAGCCTGATGAAGCGCATTTTCCCAGCACGTTCGGCGCTGACATCGCGCTGGGAACGTCGGGCTTGACCCGGCAGCGCAAAGCCCGCAAAAAGCCGCCCCGAACGGCCATTAAGCACCCGATTCCGGATACGTTCGGGAAACATCGCCGTCCATGCACGACAAAGTTCTGATCGTCGATTTTGGCTCCCAGGTCACGCAACTCATCGCGCGACGGGTGAGGGAGGAAAAGGTCTATTCCGAAATCGTGCCCTATCAGAGGGCCGAAGCTGCATTCCGAGAGATGAAACCAAAAGCGGTGATCCTGTCGGGCGGGCCCGCGTCGGTGCTTGATAAGGACGCGCCGTTGGCGCCCAAATCTATCTACGAAGCGGGCGTCCCGGTCCTTGGAATTTGCTACGGCGAGCAGGCGATGGCGCATCAGCTCGGCGGGAAGGTCGAGGGTGGGCATCACCGGGAATTCGGTCGCGCAGAAGTAACCGTGACCGAAGACACGCCACTGTTCGAAGACGTGTGGCGCAAGAACGAAAAATATCCGGTATGGATGAGCCACGGCGATCGCGTAACGAAATTGCCGCAAGGCTTTCGAGTACTCGGTACGTCGCCGAACGCGCCAATTGCCATTATCGGCGACGACAAGCGTAAGTTCTACGCCACCCAATTCCACCTGGAAGTGGTGCATACACCGCACGGCGCAGCGCTCCTGCGCAATTTCGTACGCAAGATCGCGGGCCTCACCGGCGATTGGACAATGCGCGCGTTCAAGGACGAGGCGATCGAGAAAATTCGTAAACAGGTCGGCAAGAGCCGCGTAATTTGCGGGTTGTCAGGCGGTGTCGATAGTGCGGTCGCTGCGGTGCTGATCCACGAGGCAATTGGCGACCAGCTGACTTGCGTGCTTGTCGATCACGGACTGATGCGGCTCGGTGAGGCGCAAAAAGTCGTCACTATGTTCCGCGACAGCTACAATATTCCGCTAGTGCACGTGGATGCGTCCGAAAAATTCCTCAAGGCACTCGAGGACATCGAGGACCCGGAGGTCAAACGCAAGACAATCGGCAGACTGTTCATTGATGTGTTCGACGCGGAGGCGAAAAAGATCGGTGGCGCAGAATTTCTCGCCCAGGGCACGCTCTATCCAGACGTGATCGAAAGTGTGTCCTTCACCGGCGGCCCTTCGGTCACCATCAAGTCGCACCACAATGTCGGCGGCCTGCCCGAACGCATGCACATGAAGCTAGTCGAACCTTTGCGCGAACTATTCAAGGATGAGGTGAGGGTACTCGGCCGCGATCTCGGCCTGCCGGAGGCTTTCGTCGGCCGGCACCCGTTTCCCGGTCCGGGCCTCGCCATTCGCTGCCCAGGTGCAATTACGCGAGAGAAACTCGATATTTTGCGCCTCGCCGACGAGATCTACATCGAAGAAATCCGTCGCAGTGGACAGTACGACGACATCTGGCAGGCATT
>JBGQLL010000114.1:0-9798 GCA_041500065.1 Pseudolabrys sp. | reverse complement strand
GAACAGCAGAAAATACCGCACCGCGTAAACACGGCCGCGCCATGCGTCGGCGGTATAACGCGCCATGATCATGTCGTTAACGGTGACCTGCCCGTAGATCGCGGCAACCGCGATCGCGAGCGCGATCAGAAGCGCGACACCGCTGGCATAGGCCGCCCAAAGATTGCCGAGAAAGCCGATGCCGGTGACGATCGCGAATATCACGTGCGGCGGAACCCATTCCACTGCACGTCCGACCGTCAGTTGCGCGAGCGCTCCACAAACCAGCACAGCGGTTGCAATGCTACCCACGAGAACCAACGGCATGTCGCTGGAGAGGCGTTCGTCGACTATTTTTGGGAGCGCTATGGTGAGCACGTTGAAGGTCAGGCCTGCGCTCAAGGCAATCACGATAAACAGTCCGAACAGCATCACGGCAAGCCGCGGCGTTAATGGCACGGCCGGCGCAGATTGGCGCGTCTTGGCGTGGTGACGATCATCGGGAGTAACCCAGAGATAGAATATTCCTGTGGCCACCAGAACCGCCGCCGGCGCGAAGAACGCAGCACGCCAGCCAAACCACGTCGCAAGCGCCGCGCTGATGCCGGCAGCAAGAGAGACGCCAAGGTTCCCGCAGACGCCATTGAATGCGAGCGTACGTCCGCGCGCATTCGATGCCTCGATCAGCATCGCCATCCCGACCGGATGATAGATTGCCGCGAACATGCCAAGCGCAAACATCGCCACCGCAAGCGCCGTAAGATTGGGCGCAAAGCCCGCGCCGGCGAGCGAGAGACCACAGCCAATATAGAAGGCCGCCATCATGTTGCGCCGGCTCCAACGGTCGGCAAGCCAGCCGGCCGGCAGCGAGAACACGCCGAAGGCGACGAAGGCCGTGCTCGATAGCGCAATCAATTCGCTGTAGGAGCGCTGGTAGACAACCTGCAGCCCGATCACGACAGTCGGGTAGATCAGCAGCACGAAATGATCGAGCGCATGCGCCCAATTCAGGAAGGCGATTGATCGCTGGCGAGCCTGATCATCGGCGGCGCGGCTGGCGGAGGCGGCAGTCATCGGGTTTCCGTTCGGCCCATGCGAGTCAATGGATGCATATACCCATTGATAGTCCTTGTCCTAGTCAACTGCCGCAACCCTCCCCCGCTCGGATGACGCGATCGCCCCTTGGTTGTGTATTCATCGGTCTGCAATTTTCGGGTTTGTTGAAGGGCCAAGGCCTCGATGAGATCTGGGAGGCGCGTTTGCGCGACGGCGATCACCGCCGCGGCCTTCTTCCTTTCTTGCCTTTGGGTGGTGACTGGTCGTGCAAGGGCTGGTGACAACGAAGATGCACGCACCATGGTGTTCTCTGGCCGCGATCTCTGGCGCAACGGCGCCTTCGCCTATGGCGGTTTCGTATTTGCGCCGGGTGGGCTCGAGCAAGACGGTTTGCTTCTTAAAGTTCTGCTTTCGGCTGGCATTTACCGCTACTCCGCGGAAAATCTCGGTGGCGCGCGTGTCGTTGGCCTGGAGTGGCTCACACAAGTGCTACCCGGTTGGCGGATCAAACGCGGTGACGCGGAATTCAAGTTTTACCTAGGGCCTGAGTTTCAGAAACATCACCTTTCGCCGGACGACCCCGCCAATCGGCTGCGCGGAAATTCATTTGGCCTGCGCGCAGCCTTCGATCTTTGGTATGAACCGACACTTGATACCATGGTCGTCGTCGATGTTTCGCTATCATCGATTGCAACCAGCAATTCGGCACGCATTGGCTACGGCTGGCGTGTATTCGAGGACATGCTCGGAGGTGTTTACGTCGGTCCGGAAGCCCAATATTCCGGCTCTGACGGCTACCGGCATTTTCGGGTGGGCGCTCACATCACCAGCATGAAGACCGACGACGTTGAATGGTCAGCTGCTGCCGGCTGGGCTAACGACTCGCAAGGCCGCGCCGGTCCCTATCTGCGGCTCAACGTCCTGAAACGACTCTAGTCGAGAGTACGGCGGAATCTTGTGACGGCAATTGCCATCGCTCCCAGCATCAGAACAAACATCGCGATCGCATCGTAACGCAGATCGGACAGGCTCGAGCCTTTGAGCATGATCGAGCGCACAATGCGCAAGAAATGCGTAAGTGGCAGCACCTCACCAATATACTGAGCCCAGATCGGCATACCGGCGAACGGAAATAAGAACCCAGATAACAAGATGTTCGGCAAGAAGAACATCATCGACATTTGCATCGCTTGCAATTGATTCTGCGCCACCGTTGAAAACGTGTAGCCGATCGACAAATTGGTCGCGATAAACAGTGTGCTCAGCGCAGCAAGAACGGCGAGATTGCCAACTACCGGTACGCCGAACAAGGTGATACCGATGCCAATGATCAGAGACGCCTGCACAAAGCCGACCAGGATGTAGGGCACGATCTTGCCCAGCATAATCTCGACCGGCGTGATGGGCATTGACAGCAGGTTTTCCATCGTGCCGCGCTCGATCTCGCGTGTCACAGATAACGCGGTGAAAATCAGCATGGTCATGGTCAGAATGGTGCCGACGAGTCCGGGAACGATGTTGAGCTGCGTTACGGCCGCTGGGTTGTAACGGGCGTGAGTACGAATTTCGAACGGCATTGTGGGGCTGGCAGGAACGTCGCGGTCATGCGACAGCGCCGTTTGCAGCACTTGGCTAAGAGCGCCGAGCGCTGTTCCCGAGGCAACCGGATCGGTGGCATCTGCAATCACCAGCATGGCAGGCTTGTCGCCACGGCGCACAGACCGTTCGAAATTCGCGGGAATCTCGACCGCGAACAACACTTTGCCAGAAGCCAGTAACTGGTCGACTTCTGCTTCGCTGTGCGGCAGTTCGGTGATGCGGAAATATTTTGTGTTTTCAAGTGCGGCCAGGATTGAGCGCGACAGATCGGTGCGCTCCTGCATCAACACCGCCGTCGGGAGATTACGCGGCGTGGTGTTGATCGCATAGCCAAACAGCATCAACTGCACGAGCGGGATCATGATGATCATGGCGAACGATACGCGGTCGCGCCTTAGCTGGATGAATTCCTTGACCAGCATGGCCCAGGTTTTGCGCCAAAAGCCCGCGCCCGGAAGGCGTCGCGCCGCCTGTAGAGGAAGCAGGTGCGTCATTGGAAATTGTCCCGCGCCTTGCTCATCAGGTCGATGAACACATCCTCAAGCGAAGGCTCGGACCGCCTCCAACTGAACCCTTTGCGCTTTTGATAGGGCGCGATGGCGGTCTCAAGCGCACCGGTATCGCGGCCTGACACATGCAAGCTGGTCCCGAACGGCGCCACCATGTCGATGCCCGGTTTGTCGGTGAGCTCAGCCGACAGCTCCGCGAGCCCTTCACCATTCGCGGCACTGACGACATAGGTGGTCAAATGCGATGAGGCGATCACCTCATCGACGGTGCCGTGCGCGAGCAATTCACCAAAAGCGATGTAAGCGATCTCGTGGCAGCGTTCGGCCTCATCCATGTAGTGAGTTGAAACCAGCACAGTCAGCCCGTCGGCGGCGAGCGCATGAATTTCATTCCAGAACTCGCGCCTTGCCTTTGGATCGACGCCAGCGGTCGGCTCGTCGAGCAGTAGCAATTGTGGGCTCGGCAGCGTGCAGGCGCCAAGCGCCAAGCGCTGCTTCCATCCGCCCGAGAGTTCGGCCGCAAGTTGTTCTTCGCGGCCCGTGAGGCCAAGTCGCTCGATTGCGGCGCGTGCGGCAGCGACCGGATGATCGATGCCATAGACTCGGCCAACAAACTCCAGATTTTCGCGCACCGAAAGGTCTTGATAGAGGCTGAAATGCTGCGTCATATACCCGACCTGACGCTTGATCTTGTCGGTTTCGGTACGGATGTCGTAACCGAGGCAGGTTCCAGTGCCCTCGTCCGGAGTGAGCAGACCACACAGCATGCGGATGGTGGTCGTCTTGCCGGATCCGTTGGGACCGAGAAAGCCGTAGATCGTCCCGCGCTTCACCTGCATGGACAAGTTACGCACCACGGCACGGCCGTCGAATTTTTTGGTCAGGCCGTGGACATCGATGACGACGTCATGCGCGGTCATTTACGCGACTCTTGCGGGAGCGTGACTGTAACGGGTTGCCCGACGCGGAACTTCTCCGGTTGTTCCGGTCGCGCCTCAATCAGAAATACCAACTTGGCGCGCTCCTCCAGACTATAGATCACCGGCGGAGTGAACTCGGCGCTGCGCGCAATGAAGCTGACTTTTGCAGTCAGACCCTTCTCGCATCCGTCGCAGCTGACGCCTACGGTTTCGCCGATTTCGATTTCAGGCAGCACAGCCTGCGGCGCGAAGAACCGGAATTTAAGATTGCTCGGTGGCAGCAATGCCACAACCGGCCGTCCCGCGGGTACGGTCTCACCGGGGCGGTAATAGATCTGCTCGACTGTGGCGTCCCCGGGACTATAGGCATTCCGCCGCGCGAGCCGCGTCTGCGCCCATTCCAGGTTTGCCTTCGCCTGGCGCAGCGTGGCCTCGGCGTCTTCGTATGTTTTCTGCGTACCTGCCGACGACTTCAGCAGTTCTTTGGCACGATCGAAGCTCTGCTGCGCGTTCACGACAGCGGTGTTTCTTACCACCACGTCGGCTTTTTGCAGATCGTCATCGACAGTGAACAGGACCTCGCCTTTTTTAACGTGATCGCCCTCGCGTACCTTCAGCGTTTCGACACGCCCTTGTTCGTCAGGTGAAACGAAAATCAGTTCCGCCTCAACCCAACCCTGCAACACGTGGTCGTTGCCGTTGTCACAGCCAGCGAGCGTAAGCGCCGTTAGCACCAATATCAGCAGACCGGTGAGCTTCGTTCTCATGTTGCTCTCCTCGGCGCGAACAGCAACTCGACATGAGTCTTCATCATCTTGCGAACGTCGAGCGGCTCGAAACGTTCGAACAATCCGCTCCAGATGATCGCAACCAAACCGGGCGCAGCGATAATTTGCGGGAACTCCGCGAGCCCCTCCGGCACCTCGCCGCGTGCGGCAGCACGTCGCAGGAGCGAGCGCACCGCCGAAATAATGCGCGCGAGTACTTCGCGGTAATAGAACTCGGCAAGCTTCGGAAAACGCCGGCCTTCGGAAATCATAAGGCGAATGACGTCCTTGCGCCTCGTCTCGTAGACTTCGCGCACGAATAATTCGACGATTCGGTCTGCAAGTACGGGAAGCGGCAGTTCCGCCTCGCCTAACGCCTCGATGGTGCCAACGAGCGGCGTCAGCATCGCCCGGATCAGTTCCTGGAACAGGCTCTCCTTATCCCGGAAGTAGAGATAGATCGTTCCCTTGGCGACACCTGCTCGTCGCGCAACGTCATCGAGTCGCGCGGCCTCGAAGCCGCGGGTTGAGAACTCGTCGAGCGCGGCGGAGAGGATCGCATCGCGGCGTCCGGCGCTGCGTACTTTACGGGACGCACTTGCCGGAACGGCGGCTGCTCGGGCGGCCTGCACTGCGCGTTTGCGCCGGCTTGCTCGGCGTATGGGCGTTTTCCGGGATCTGGACGGACGCAACATGATTGCACCACTATGACTGACCAGTCAGTCATTATTTATGGCAAAAAGCAGCCCCACGCAAGGCCAAAATTTCGCTAACGAACCCAGGTGCTTAGTTGCACGAGACCGAATGATCGGGTCGCGGCCCGTGCGGCGTTAACGGCAACAAACATCAACGTCGCCGTCGCCAGCACCAAGGCCACGACCACGAGGGCGCGCATGATAGGCGCATAGATGTTGGTCATCACCCGTCCCTACCTAAGTGTCCTCGCCAGATAGGCGCGAGTCGGGTGGCGCGATCAATGATTCGAATCTCAGGCGCGCTCGATTTCTGCCTTGACGGCGGAAAGCGACTCGGGCGTGTCCACGTCGGTTAGCGCCGCCGCGCCGGCAACCGGTACTTCGACGACAGCCTCGGTATAATTGCCGATAAGGTGGCGTGCGCCGATGTCGCCCTGAATTGACATCAGATCGTGGAAGAAGCGGCGTGACCACACCACAGGATTCCCACGCCGCCCGTCAATGCTTGGCACCACGACCAGTGCGCCACGGTCCGGATCGAAAGCGGAGATCAGCCGATCAATCAACGCGGCGTCGACCTGCGGCATGTCGCCAAGGCAGATGATCGCTGCATCGGCCTCAGCCGGCACGGCGGCGATCCCGGCCTTGAGTGAGCTGCCAAGGCCTTCCGAAAAATCGGGATTATGCACCAGCCGAACCGGTAAGCCTTTTAGGGTGTCTTCCACTTTCTCCCATTCGTGACCGGTGACGACGATCACCGGCTTTGCGCGTGAGGCAATTGCCTGTTCGGCGGCGATACGTACCAGCGGTTTGCCACCGATTTCGGCCAGCATTTTGTTGACCGCGCCCATGCGGGTGGAACGGCCAGCGGCGAGCACGACGGCAGCGACGCGGCGTCCGGCCTCCGGGACAGGTTCCTCCCGCGGCTGCGGACGCGTGACGATTTCCATCAGCAGACCGCCGACTCCCATGCTTGTGATATCCGCGCGCGTTACCGGCAAGCCGGCGAGGAGCCGCATCAGGACCCAATCAAAACCATTTTCCTTCGGGCTGCGCGCGCAACCCGGAGCACCAAGCACTGCCTGACCGCGCGCTCTGCCGATCAGCATCAGGTTTCCCGGATCAACCGGCATGCCAAAATGCACGATCTTGCCGCCCACTGCTTCGACTGCTGCCGGGATTACGTCCCGGCGGTCTGCAATGGCCGAGGCGCCGAACACAACCACCAGCTCAGCGCCGGCGTTGAGCAGCTCATCAATCGCTCGTGCAAGCGCCGCCTGCTCATGCGGCACGCGCTTCTCGGCGATGATATGTGCACCGGCTGGTTCAATACGCGCGGTTGTTATCTTCAGAGTTTTCTCGATGACTTTCGGAGACAGTCCCGGCAATAGCGTCGACACCACGCCGATCTTACGCAACTTGTAGGGCGCGATACGAATGACCGGCTTCGCCTTCGCTGCCGCGGCGACGGCTTGATCGCGGGCGGTACCGGCCACAGCGAACGGAATAATCTTCACAGTCGCAACCATTTCGCCTTCTACCACCGGCTTATAGGCGGGCAGCGTCGCCACCGTGATCGCCTCGTCAATGCGATTGAGCGCGTCAATCGCGTTCTTATCGACGACGAGAACACCGGAAGTTTCGGCAAAGAGATTGCAGCGGCCCGTGAAGGCACGGTCGGCGCGCACGCCTTCATTCTTGATCGCCGCGGCAATGTCGGCGGCCGCCTGATCTTCGGACACGTCGCCCGGATCCAGACGCGCCACGGTGAGGTCCTTGACGCCGGTAGACGTGAGCGCTGCGATCTCGGTAGGTCCAAGCCGTGTGCCTTTTTTGAGCACGAAGTCGCCTTGACGAATCGAATGTACGGCGGTCGCGCCAAGAGCATCAGCGACAGGGACCGACCCGAACTTCATGCCGCGTCCGCTTTCTGCCGGAGCACTTTCGTAATCTCGCCCATAATGGCCACTGCGATTTCCGCCGGCGATATTGCGTCGATATCGAGTCCGATTGGTGCATGAATGCGCGCGATGTCCGCCGCGGCAAGGCCGGCCTGTTTGAGGCGGTCTACCCGTTTGGCGTGGGTTTTTTTGGAACCGAGCGCACCAACATAAAAGCAGTCGCGCGCCAGAGCGTGCGTGAGGGCGGGATCATCGATCTTCGGATCGTGGGTGAGAGCAACGAAAGCCGTGTAGTGATCGATGCCGAGCGGAGGCAATGCCACATCCGGCCACTCTGCGATGACCTTCACATCGGGAAATCGCTCGATCGAGGCGAAAGCTGTGCGCGGGTCGACGATCGTCACGTCATAACCGAGCAGTTGACCAATCGGGGCGAGCGTTTGGCTGATATGCACCGCGCCGGTGATGACCAGGCGTGGCGATGGCACATAAACGGTTAGAAAAAAACGTCCTTGTTGTATTTCTTCCATGCCGCTCTTGGCCATACGCAGCCGTTTTTCCAACACGTCCTTGAGGGGATCCTTGGCTACGTCAGCCCTCTTCACGAGCCGCTGTGCTCCGCTTGCCACATCGGTGACAAGCACCGCCGCGCGGCGCGCGGCGCGTTCGGCATTGAGCGAGTGCAGGATGTCCAGTTTCACTCAGCTCACCTTCTCAACGTAAACGCGAATAGTGCCGCCACAGGACAGACCGACTTTCCACGCAGTTTCATCGGCAACGCCGAACTCCAGCATCTTCGGCTTGCCGCTGTCGATCACATCCATCGCCTCCGTAACGACTGCACCCTCGACGCACCCGCCCGAAACCGATCCGAGAAAATTACCGTCGTTGTCGATCACCAGATTGGAGCCGACCGGCCGTGGCGCCGATCCCCATGTTTCGACGACGGTCGCAAGCGCTACGCCGCGTCCTGATTTGCGCCATTCTTCGGCGGCTTTGAGAATATCTTCGTCCCGAGCCAGCATGGAAATTCTCCTTCAGGCCACTTGCTTGAGCATGTCTTTTGGATCGTAACCTTTGGCTGTCGCACCAGACAATGCGCGAACCAATTCGGCCATAGACTCCAGATTGTGGATCGGCCGCAATTCGTCAACGTGCGGCAGCATGGTTTGCACGCCCTTGGCGCGGGCTTCAAAGCCGTGAAAACGAAGCAGCGGATTCAGCCAAATCAGGCGCCGGCACGATCGATGAAGCCTGTCGATCTCGAAAGCGAGCGTATCGTCGGCATCGCGCTCGAGCCCGTCCGTAATCAGCAGCACGACTGCACCCTGCGTGAGCACCCGGCGCGCCCACTGTTTATTGAATACACGCAGCGAGGAAGCGATGCGGGTACCGCCCGACCAGTCGGCCACGTTGGCAGAACAGGCCGCAAGCGCTTCGTCCGGGTCGCGCTGGCGGATGGCACGCGTGACGTTGGTCAGCCTTGTACCAAATAGAAAAGTGGTCACACGTTTCCGCGCATCGGTGACCGCGTGCAGGAAATGCAAAAACAGCCGCGTGTACTCGCTCATCGAACCGGAAATATCCAAAAGTGCCACGACGGGCGGTTCTTTCGTGCGAGGACCAAGGTATTTCAGATCGATCACCGCACCGCCCGCCTTCATGCTTGCGCGCAATGTCCGGCGTATATCGATGAGATGACCGTGCCGGTTGGGCGCGAGCCGGCGCGTGCGAACCTTATCGAGTGGCAACGCCAGACGTGCGATGGCCTCCTTCGCTGCGGCAATTTCCGCCGCAGTCATCTGCGCAAAGTCCTTCTTCTGCAATATCTCTTGATCGGAAACCGTCAGCCTTGCGTCAATTTCCACGTTGGACTTGTCGTCCTCCCGTTCATTGAGTCCCGAAAATAAAGCCTCCTGAATACGCTGTGCGCCTGGTGGCGGCGGCTTCGGTGCACCCGCCACGACTTCCGGCAGCATCGAAGCAATCAACTTTTCGATATAACCGCGCTTGCGAAAGAAAATTCGAAACGCCTGGTCGAACAGAACCGTGTGTTCGTGCCGCTTTACGAATACTGCGTGGAGCGTCCAGTAAAAATCATCGCGCGCCCCGATGCGCGCGACACTGAGCGCCTCAAGGGCATCGAGCACCGCGCCAGGACCCACCGGCATCCCGGCCGCCCGCACGGCGCGCGCAAAGTAAAGGATATTCTCGGCGAGATGGCCTTCCGGCGTGGCCATGACGTTACTCCGCCGCCCTTAACTCCGACTTCACCTCGTCAAGCAGCGCCTTTACCTTGGTGCCGTCAATCCGGGCGATGTCATCCTGGTATTTCAGCAGCACACCGAGAGTGTCCGACACGGTCGCCGGAT
>JBGQLL010000113.1:0-9813 GCA_041500065.1 Pseudolabrys sp. | reverse complement strand
GCGCAGTCTCACGGGGTCGATGCCGGTGACTCGCGCGGCCTCCTCGACCACGCGTTCGAGCGCGTAGTTTGCCTCCGGCCGGCCCGCGCCGCGATAGGGACCGATCGGAATGGTATTGCTGAAGTAGCAGGCAGCCGAAACGTCGACCTTGGGGATCCGGTACATACCCGGCACGCAGCGCGCGAAATTGTTGGTGTTGATGTTGACACCCGCCGTGCTCACATAGGCGCCCTGATTGCACAGGTGCCGGATACGCAGCGCCAAGAACTTCCCCTTTTCGTCGATCGCAAGCTCGGCCTCGGTGACGGTATCGCGCGCCTGTGTGTCGGTTACGAAGGCTTCCGAGCGTGTCGACTGCCAATGCACCGGACGGCCGAGTTGGCGCGCCGCCACCAGTAGCGCCGGATATTCCGGATAGGGCGGCGTCTTCATGCCGAAGGCGCCGCCAACGTCCTCGGTGATCACGCGCAGCTTTTCGTTGGGCACGCCCATGACGGCGGCACACAGGTTGCGCAGCGAGTCCGCGCTCTGCGAACAGACGTAGAGGGTGTAGCTGTCGCTGGCCTTGTCGTAGACACCAGTTCCACCGCGCGTTTCCATAGAAGCGACCACCATGCGCTGGTTGGTCACGCTTACCTTGGCCACGTGCGGTGCCTTTGCGATGGTTTCGGCGACCTCCCGCTCGTTCTGTTCATCGGGAACAGGCCCCGGCCAATCCACGCAAAGATTCCCGGGCGCTTCCGGATAAAGCTGTGTGCCGCCCTTTTTCATTGCGTCGCGCAGATCGATTACAGCCGGCAACTCCTCGTATTCGACCTGTACGAGGTCGGCGGCGTCCTGAGCTGCCGCGAGTGTCTCTGCGACGACCATTGCGACAGGGTCCCCGACGTGCATCACCTTTTCGCCCGCCAGTGACGGTCGGAACGGCGTGATCATCCTGGCGCCACCACGACCCACCACCGGGGGATGTCGCGACACGCTACCTACATTGGCCGCCTTCATGTCCCCGGCGGTGAGGACAGCCAGCACCTTCTTTGCCTTGCGGGCTTGCTCGGTGTTCACCGAAACAACGCGGGCGTGTGCGTGTGGCGATCGCACAAAGGCGGCGTAGCCCATATTGGGCAAGCGCGGGTCGTCCATGAAGCGGCCGGCACCGCGGACGAGGGCGTCGTCCTCGACGCGCGGCGTATGTTTCGTGAGGGTGGGGCTTGCGGTCATAGGAGGTCCGAAAACGCTGTGGGGCCCTGTTTATAGCTCAAAGGAAAGACGACGACAGGGGCTTGCGTCAACGCATCAGCTGCGGCACTCAGGCGCTCCTTGCCCTTGCAGGTGTGTGGCGTCTTTCGGGTGGTGAAATGAGCAAAGTGCGAACGATTGATACGCATACGCATGTATTGACCGAAGAGACTGCCGCACTGCTGCGCAAGGAAGCGCCCAAGGTGCCGGTGACGATCACTCCGATCGACGCAGCATCAGCGACGCTCGATGTCGGCGGTGTTGCATACAGGCCCTACCCGCGTGGTGGCTTTGATATTGCGCACCGCTTGCGCGACATGGATGAAGCGGGCGTTGACGTGCATGTGCTTTCAGCCACGCCGCAGACCTATCTCTATAACCAGGAAGCGGCGCTTGGGGCCGCCACCTCCGCGATCCAGAACGATCAAATTGCGAAACTGATCAAGGACAATCCGCAGCGGTTCACGGGCATTGCCACTCTGCCGATGCAGGCGCCGGAAAAGGCGGCCGATGAACTCAGGCGCGCAATGACCAAGCTCGGCCTGCGCGGAACCATGTTCGCCTCCAACATCATGGGCAAAAACCTCGACGATCCGAGTTTCGAACCCCTATGGGCAACAGCCGAGGAATTGGGCGCGTTCGTGTTCGTGCATCCGAACAATGTCGCTGGTGCCGACCGGATGAAGTCTTATTACCTTAACAACTTGATCGGCAATCCACTCGACACGACGATTGGCGCGGCCTGTCTCTACTTCGGCGGGGTGCTTGATCGCCATCCCAAGCTTACCGTCGTGCTCGCCCATGGCGGCGGCTTCACGCCGTATCAGGCTGCGCGCTGGGAGCACGGTTGGCAGGTGCGCCCCGAACCGAAGAAGAATATTTCCAAGCAACCGGCCAACATCGCAAAACGCTTTTACTACGACACGATCCTTCATTCGGCGCCGGTTCTGGAATTCATGATCGGACATGTCGGAGCTGATCGCGTTATGCTTGGCAGCGACTACCCTTATGATATGGGCATGATGGATTGCGTGAAACATGTACGGTCATTGAAGATTTCCGATACCGACAAGGCGACAATCTTGGGGACGCGCGCCGAAATTTTGCTATCGGGGAAATCATGAACGTCCAGACCGCCAAGTCCGCACGCGTTCCGACAGCTGCCATTACGAGTCTGATCGTCGATGCCATGGGCAAGGCCGGTGTGTCGAAGGACGACGCCGTAAAAATCGCCGAGCTCATGCTGGAGGCGGACCTCATCGGCGCCGACGCACATGGCGTGTTCCGCTTGATGCAATATGTGCAGCGGCTGAAACTCGGTTCGACCAATCCGCGGCCCAACATCACTGTCAACCGAACCGCTCCGGCGACGGCACTTGTCAACGGTGACAACGGCATGGGTCATCTGGTTGTGGCGCGCGCCGCGCACACCGCCATTGAGCTCGCGCGCGAATGCGGTGTCGCCTGGGTCGGATGCCGCATGTCGGGTCACGCAGGCGCGGCCGGTGTCTACGCCGCGCTGCCGCTCAAGGCTGATATGGTGGGCATCTATTCTGCGGTGGCGAATGCCAACCACATGCCGCTGGCTGGTGGCGCCGAGCCATTACTCGGCACCAACCCGGTGGCAATCGCAATTCCCGCCGGAAAAGAAGCGCCGGTGGTCCTCGATATCGCCACCTCGATTGTCTCCTATGGCACGATCAAGAATCACCGATTGCAAAACAAGCCACTGCAAGCCGACTGGATGATTGATCCAAAAACCGGCGAAGCGGTTACCGACCCACACAAGAGTGCGGAAGCGCTCTTGTTGCCAATGGCAGGCTATAAGGGAGCGGGACTCGCGCTCATCCTTGGTCTGCTTGCCGGCACGCTCAATGGTGCGCTGTTTGGTCGCGATTGCGTCGATTTCAATGCTGAGCCGGACAAGATTACCAATACCGGCCAGTTCGTGGTCGCGCTCGACCCGAGCCGATTCCAGCCAATCGATCATTTCAAGGCAGAGGTCGATCGGCATATTCGTGAGCTGCGCAACACGAAAGCATTGCCAGGTCAAAGCGTTCGGCTGCCAGGCGAGCGCCGCGCGCAACGTCGCGCCGATCGACTGCGCAACGGATTAACGATTGCGCCTGAACTGCTGGCGCAGCTCGACAAACTTGCAGCTGATGTGTCGATCAAGCCGCTCCGTGAACGCGGCTAGCCTGGATGCCACCAATCACATAACGGCCGTATTTTTGGTGCTCAAGGGAACAAATCGAACATAACGCCGTTCATTCCGCGGCCCGCCCTCGATCAGTGCGAGGCCGTCGATGCGGCATTTGGCGTAAATCAATTGTCGAATCAGGTTGATGCAGGTCATCGAAAAAAAAGTAGTCGTGAGATGGGTCAAAAGGACGCTGGCCTATGCGGGTCTCGTTTTGGCGTGTGGCAGCGTGTTGTCTGCAATTCCAGTACTCAGCGTGTCGAGCGAAAACACCTTCGATCGGATTCAAGCTGGTGAGTGGGTTGTTGCGTCGATGTATTGGGAAGACAAGCTGGTTTCGACCGGCAAGAGCTTCAATCCGATCGGATGGCATGCCGCTCATAAGACATTGCCAATTGGCACATTGATCCGCGTCTCGAATCCGAAGAACCACCGCTCGATCAACGTGACGATCAACGATCGAGGCCCATTTGTCGCGAACCGCGACCTGGATCTCAGCCTTGGTGCGGGCACGCTATTGGGGCTTCAGGGGCTGGGCACCGTCTACATGGAGGTTCTGTCGATCCCGCCGATAAAAAATATGCGACGACCTGTGGTGGAAAGCCTGTTCGCGGTGAACGACGTGAATGCCAACTGTGCGGGTGTATCCGCCTGTTAGCCGCGACCGCACTCACCGCGTCCAAATGCCACCTGTGCCGCGTTCAGCTCGAATTGCCGCTAAAAAGGGTGCATTTATAGTTAACCCATCGTTAACCTAAAAGGGTAAACGAGATTTAACGATTGCTACCGATTTGTTAACCTTTAACCGTGTGAGAGGGCGGGGCGGAAGATTGTGCTCAATGCGGCCCTTAAGTTGTAGCCACCGCCTGGCGACCGGTCTGTGGCGCAACCGCAAAGTCCCGCCGCAACGCATCCAGTCCTGTCTCAGCTCGTCGTCCTGCGAGGGATCAAGCGCGGGCGCTCGGTGCTGTGTGGTGTACGAAGGAGTGGCTCGGTGACGGCAGGAATCCTGCTCAGTAGCCAAACGCGGGGCGATTGGGTCGAGCTCAGTGCTGCCGGATCGTGGACCGCTGAATATGCCAGCGCGATCGAGCCACAGGTGGACGCAGCGACGCGTGGCGTAACGGCACGCAGCATCGCAATCAATATCGCCCGCATTGATTATCTCGACACGTATGGCGCGTGGCTCATTGAGCGCACGCTACGAAATTGGATAAGCCAGGGACGCGAAGCGCGTCTTGTTGGGCTGCGTGAAGATTATCGCGGTCTCTTCGACAAGGTTCATGTCGGAACGCAGACGTTGTCCCCGCCACCTCCCAAGACCAATAGCATCGTTGCGACACTTGAAAGCGTCGGACGAACCATGGCGACGGTGGGCGCCGATCTCGCGTTGTTGGCGCAAATGCTTGGCTCGCTGATGGTTGCATTCAAGCGTGTGGCGTTGCGGCCGACAAGTTTCCGGTTCACGTCGATGGTTCATCAGCTGGAACGCGTCGGCTGGCGCGCGGTACCAATCATCCTCCTGATCACGGTATTGATAGGCGCCATTCTCGCGCAACAAGGTATTTTCCATTTCCGCAAGTTTGGAGCGGACATCTACGTCATCGATATGGTCGGCGTCTTGGTGCTGCGTGAGATCGGTGTGCTGATTGTTTGCATTATGGTCGCCGGCCGCTCCGGGAGCTCCTACACGGCAGAGCTTGGCGCGATGCGCATGCGCGAGGAAATCGACGCATTGCGCACGATGGGTTTTGATCCGATAGAAGTCCTGGTGTTGCCCCGCATCCTGGCCTTGGTCATCGCGGTACCGATACTCACATTCCTCGGGTCGATGGCGGCACTCTATGGCGGCGGTCTGGTGTCCTGGTTTTATGGCGGCATCCAGCCAGAGGTCTTTTTGGCACGCCTTCGTGAAGCGGTTACGAGCACCACCTTCGAGGTTGGAATGATCAAGGCGCCATTTATGGCGCTGGTCATCGGCGTCGTGGCCTGCGTCGAAGGATTACAGGTTCAGGGCAGTGCCGAGTCGCTCGGCGAGAAAACAACCAATTCCGTGGTCAAGTCCATCTTCCTGGTTATCGTGCTCGATGGCGTTTTCGCTATGTTTTTCGCATCAATCGGAATGTGACATGGCAAACGATTCCGTCATCGAGGTGCGCGATCTCGTCGTCGAACTGAAAGGCAATCGGATTCTCAACGGCGTTTCGCTCGACGTCTATCGCGGCGAAATTCTGGGCTTCGTCGGTGCGTCGGGTGCGGGCAAGTCGGTTCTTACGCGCACGATCCTCGGCCTGTTGCCAAAGCAGGGGGGGCGAATCGACGTGTTCGGCGTCAATCTCGATGAGGCCGGCGAGATGCAGCGGCAGGAGATCGAGCGGCGCTGGGGCATCCTGTTCCAGCAAGGAGCGCTGTTTTCTTCGCTGACGGTCGGTGAAAATATCGAATTTCCTATCCGCGAATATCTCGATGTTTCGGACCGGCTAATGACCGAAATAGCGATAACCAAACTGGAAATGGTCGGGTTGAAGCCGGACGTATACCGAAAATTCCCTTCGGAACTTTCGGGCGGCATGATCAAGCGCGTCGCGCTCGCGCGGGCGCTGGCGCTCGACCCGGAAATTCTCTTCCTGGACGAGCCGACATCCGGCCTCGATCCCATCAGTGCCGGCGATTTCGATCAGCTGATCCTGACTTTACAGCAAGTTTCGTCGATGGCGGTATTTATGGTAACCCATGACCTCGACAGCCTGCATACGATCTGCGATCGGATAGCCGTTCTCGGTGACGGAAAGATCATCGAAGCCGGCACCATGGATACGATGCTGGCATCGCAGCATCCATGGCTGAGGGCTTATTTCCATGGTGTGCGCGCCATGGCAGGCCGGCAAGCGGCTAGGAACTAATGGAGTAGAGTGATGGAGAGAAAAGCGCACTACGCACTGATCGGGTTGTTCACGTTCGCCGTGGTCGCGGGCGCGTTTGGTTTTATCTTCTGGTTGCATCACTCGTCGGGCAAGAAACAGGCCGTCGCGTACCGCGTGATCTTCGACAGTTCGGTATCGGGATTGCAGGTGGGCGGCAACGTTCTGTTCAATGGCATCCGCGTTGGCGAGGTCACTAATCTGCGCCTCGACCCCGACAAGCCTTCGCAAGTGATCGCATTGCTGGCGGTCAACAAGGCGACACCAATTCGTTCGGACACGCGAGTGGGGCTTGAATTTGCCGGCTTGACCGGTGTTGCCTCCGTGTCTCTCAAGGGCGTCTCGGCGACCACGCCGCTGATCGAACGGGAAGAGGGTGAGCCGCCGACCCTGAAGGCCGATCCAAGCGCCAGTCAGGACATGATGCAGGCCGCGCGCGAGGTGCTGAACAAAGCGGAAGAAGTGATTGCCGCCAATCAGGAAGCGCTGCACCAGGCGATCAATGATATTGCCACGTTCAGTGCGTCGCTCGCGCGCAATAGCGACAAAGTGGATTCCATTATGAGTAATGCCAATGAAACTATGAGTAACGCCAAGGAAGCAACTGCTTCAGCCCGCACGCTTATCGACAATCTGGACAAGCGCACCGACGACATCACGATCGGCGTCAACAAGATGACCGCTACCGCGACACGGCAAATCGACATCGCGGGCAAGGCAATCACCGACCTCGCCCACAATCCGCAACGTTTTCTGTTCGGGGGCAGTAGTAGCACAACGAGCGCGACGCCCGCGCCAACGCCGGCGCGCACGTCGCCGGCGTCAACGCCGGCACGCAGGCAGCCGCAGCAATAGCAGCCGGTCAGGCGGCAGCGCGCACTTCGTCGGGATCGAGCGGAAGCTTCACGGGTTGCTTACGCTTGGCTGACAGATCGAGCGCTTTGGTCAGCATCAGATTTCGGTGCGCTTCTTCCACCGTTGCAGCCGCCGTCGGCAGGCCGAGGGCAACCCGATTGAGCCACGAATCGGTCTCCTCCGCCATCGGCCCGCGAAGCTCGCCGAGCGCCATGTCGCCCGGAGGGTAGCTGCCCATGAAATCGACAAGCCGCGTGGCATCCGGATTGTAGCCCTCCGACTGCGGCTTCGAGACTGCAAGCACGATGTCGCGATGCGTATCGTCGATCGTGAGCACGCCCGTGGTGCCGATGATGCCAACCTCGAGCGAATACACAGCGGCCGGCCACGTCACTGGCAGCGCCCAGGACATATTGAGGTGATAAATGGTGCCGTCCGAGAAATTTATCATGCCGGCAGTACCATCGATGCCCTTGTAGGATGGGCCCAGCACTTTATCGACTGAACGCGCATAACATTCGACCGCGGTCTTGCCCTCCAGACACCACATGCAGATGTCGAGTGCGTGAGTGCCGGAAATGACCATCGGCGAGATCGTTGCGGGATCGTCGGTGCGCTTGTAATTGTCGATCGCGACCAGGCGATTCATAAAGGCTCGCGAGGTCACCATCGTGACGTCGCCCAATGCACCGGTACGGCATTTTTCTTTCGCCGCCAGCCAGCGTCGGCGGAAGCGCTGGGTGTAGCCGACAACGGCGTCCAACTTCGCCGCCTTGATAGCTTTCAGCACGCGCTCGGATTCCGCCAGGTTGGTGGCGAGCGGTTTCTCGATCAGCATTGGAATGCCACGTTCGACGGCGGCCATGATTGGATCGACGTGCAAATGCTCGTCGGTGCAGATAATGGCGGCAGTCACCTCCGGCCGCTTGAGCAGTTCGACATGGCTTTGCGTCACAAAGTCTGCATTAATCTTGGGGCCGACTTCGCCAGCGCGGTTCGGGTTTTTTTCGGCGAGCCCGATCCACTCAACGACTGGATGTCGTGCCGCCACCTCGCCACGAAACAATCCGACGCGGCCGCCTCCGATAATTGCGAGGCCGACTCCCTTGGCCGACTTCCTCATTGGTTCACCCCTGCGCGGATTTTCTGCTTGAACTCGGCAATGGCCGAAATCGTTTCGTTGGTCAACGGCAGATCCACCGGCTCGTTTCGATCGGCGGACAGGTCAGCGGCGCTGTAGGTTTCCATCACGCGTCGTGCGCTTTCCGGCGTCACCATGACCGGAGTATCGCGGATGCAAGCTTCCAGGAAGTGGATGGTTTCCGGGCCCATGCCGCCGGCAAAGACATTGTCGACCCACTCACCCGGCATGGTTGACATTGGAAACACCTGACCGTCTTTTTCAGTGTTGAGCCAGTTGTCGCGCTGGGTGTCATCAAGAAACAGCGATCCATCGGTGCCGGTGATTTCGATCCAGGTCGCGCAATAGTTTGGATAGCTTGGCGGCAGATTCCAGCCGCCGCCGATCATCACCGCCACACCGTTGTCCATGGTCACAGTGGTGAACATCACATCGTGGGAACCGTTGATAGGCTCCATGTAGCCGTAAGCGCCCTGCGAGTAGACGCGTATCGGCTTGGCCGGCTCCAGAAGCCAGAGCACAAAATCCAGGTCGTGAGTGGATTCCATCACAACAGGAGAGAGGCGGACGCGGCTGGCGATCTTTTTACCCAGGCTGCGCGAGAGATGGCGGCTCACCAGGACTGACACGACTTTGCCAAGGGTGCCGTCAACGATCTTCTTTTTGGCGTAGGCAATTTTCGGATTGAAGCGCTGCGAATAACCGATGGTGAATTTCAGACTGTTGCGTTTGGCGAGCTGGATGAGCTCGTCGGCTTCCCATAGTTCGAGCGCGATCGGCTTCTCCAGCATCACGTTTTTGCCGGACTTCAAGCAGTCGCGGCAGATCGGATAGTGGTTCGATTCCGGCGTGGTCGAAATGTAAACGACGGAGATGTTCGGATTTTTGATAATATCGTTGTAGTCGAGCGTTGCGGTGGCAGGCTTGTAAAGCGCCTTTACTTCAGCCAGCCGATCAGGCCGGATTTCGCACAGGTGCAATTTATCCACCAATGCCGTGCGCGAGAGCGTGTCCGCACGCGTACCCCCGACCCACCCAACACCGATCACCGCAGCTTCAACCGTTTTCACCAGACTTCTTCCTTCCGTTTCTTATGATGTGGTGCGGCCGGCCGGCCGCGCGCGGCAGACTAGCCCACGCGTGTAACGACCGAAAGGGTGTGATTTTTCAGCGCGGGAAAGCAGCTTGACCGACACCGAAGACCTGCGCCGCGAATTGCGGATAGACCTCCGCCAATTGCGGCGCGACCATCTCGCGCATGACCGCGAGCGTCTCGGAGGAGGGTGCTGGAGTCTGTGGCACGGTGGCCGGTCTGTCGAAATCAAAGCCCGTGTTTTCGACAACCTCATCGATCGTATGGCCGGGGTGTACGCTAGTCAGCACAAAGCGACGGTTTGCGAAGGTGAACAGACAACGATTGGTCACCAGGGCGATTGGGCCGCCCGAGCGATAGACATTGG
>JBGQLL010000112.1:0-9981 GCA_041500065.1 Pseudolabrys sp. | reverse complement strand
CTCAGGCGTCCTGGGCACGCGCGTTTTTGAGATGCTGCAACACTTTCGAACGTAATATTGCTTGCTGTTCCGGACTCCACTTCCGAAAACCTTCGCCGGATTTGAAACCGAGCCTTTTTTCTCTCACCAGTTTTTCGAGATAGGGTGAAGGGTAGGGACGGCTGTCGATGTCGGGCAGCACCGTCTTGTGAATCGCCAACGTCAAATCGGTGCCGACCATATCGGCGTTCTCGAGCGGACCAAGCACTGCAAGTCGCCGTCCGAACGCCGACTTGATCACATTGTCTATGGTCTCGGCGTCACAAATCCCGTTTTCGACCAGCGCAATCGCCTCGCGCCACAATGCATGTTGCAGGCGATTGCCGATGAAACCGGGCACATCTTTCTTTACATGTGCAGGTGTCTTGCCCGCGTCGGCGTGCAACTTCATCGTGAAATCGACCGCCCGCGGACTTGTCCACTGCGTCTCAATCACCTCGACCAGCGGCACAAGGTAGGGCGGGTTCCACCAATGCGTGCCGAGTGCGCGATCGCGCTGCTTGAGTCCTTCCATGATCCGGGTGATCGGGATGACGGACGTGTTGCTGGCAAGGATCGTGTCTGGCCGAACGTATGTCTCGGTTTCAGTAAACAGTTTCTGCTTGAGCGGCAGATCTTCCAGCACAGCTTCGACGACATAGTCGGCTTCGCGCACCGCCTGTGCGAGATCAGCGACCGGCGCCACGCGTTCCACGGCACCTTGGTCGTCACCAAGCCCTTTCAGGTTGGTGACAATTCGTGCCTTGGCACTGTCGAGTGAAGAGGCGATCGAGTCATAGATTGCGACGTCGTGGCCAGCAAGCGTGAAGACCTGAGCGATACCATGGCCCATGAGGCCAGCGCCGATCACCGCGATGCGCGCTTTCGCCATTCGTTATCCTGCTGTGTAGCCGCCGTCAGCATAGAGGATGTGGCCGGTATAGAAATCCGATGCTCTTGAGGCGAGGAACAGCAGGGGTCCCGCCAAATCCTCCGGCTCGCCTAACCGGCCTTTCGGCACGCGCGCGAGGAATCCTTTGCGTACGTTCTGCGCTCGCTCCGTGTCTTCATACATCCAGGCCGTGAGGGGCGATCGAAATACAGTCGGTCCCAACGCGTTCACGGTAATGCCGGTCTCACCCCATTCGCAGCCGAGTGCCTTTGTGATGCCGTCGACTGCAGACTTCGAGGCGCAGTAGGCGGTATATCCGGCCGGATGTCCAAGCAATCCACGCGCTGACGACGTGAGGATGACCTTGCCGCCAGGTTTGCCTTCCTGGCCCTGCTTGAGCATCTGCCTGCCTGCAGCGCGGGCCATCAACCATGATTGGTTGACATTGGCGTCCATGACCTCGAGGAAATCTGTGACCTTCTGATCGACGATCTTCGACACTTTGTTAAGGCCAGAGGCGACCACCAGAATGTCGACGCGGCCGAACTTGTCGACTGCGGTTTTGACGATCTTATCGCAGTTTTCTTCCGAGCTTGGCCGCAGCGCGATGACCTCGGCCTTGCTGCCGAGCTTTTGGCATTCGGCTGCGACTTTCTTGAGCTCATCGGCATTGCTTGCCGCCAGCACTACATTGGCGCCAGCCCCAGCCAGTGTCTGCGCTGCCAACGCGCCGAAGGCGCCGGAAGCGCCGGTGATGATGGCTGTCTTTCCTTTGATGTCGAACAACGACAGGGGATTTTTCAAGAAATCATTCATGACGGGCCTCACTTCGGCGGACTGGCCACGGCCACCACGATCGAGCACACCTCATTACCGCGGTTGATGATCTCGCGCGTTTCGTTCGGCTCGATGACACAAGAATCGTTGGCTTTCAGGACCGTCTCCTTGCCATTGATTATGACGGTCAATTCGCCTCGCAACACGAAGTAGACTTTCTCGGGTGGCGACGCATCAGGGCCAGCGCCGCCGCCTGGAAGGAAGTGCGAATAGCCGAACACGAGCCCCTTGGTGCCGCCGGCCTCGGCGCCAAACAAGCGGAGCGAGGTGTAGTTGCGATGATTGGGCGCATCGTAGGGCTTGGCGTCGGAAAAGCGTTTGACGTGCATTAGAACTTCCTCCAGCGCTCGATACGATATTTGCCGGTTGGGTCGACGATGGCGACGAGGCGTACAATGCAGCCGTCACCACGCTCCCAGTTCCACGGAAAGTACGCGAACGTGCAGCGCTTGCCCGTGACCTTGTCGATGTCTCCGCCGACATTCTCAATGCCCATAATTCCGTTCTTGAACAGGATACGGTGCACCGGCTCCCATTCGGGGAAGTCATCCTTCCAGTCGCGACCGCCCGACCACTCGCGATATTCCTCGGCCAAATGCGGGTGCAAAGGCCCGTTGCGCTGCGGACCAATGGCGGTCGCGAGCGGATGATCGTTGGCCTGCGTATCGTGGCCGATGACCTTTACTTTCTTTTTCACGAACCACTCGCCGGCCGACGGGACGAACCCCGGCGCGCGACAGAAATAATCTTCGCTGTCCTCGTAGAACTTGTGCCATCCGGTATTGACGATCACAACGTCGCGCGGACGGACGGTCTTGCCACAAGCTTTTTCCAGATCGTCACCGGTGATGGGTTCCCATTTGTTTTTTGGGATCGACACCACGATACCGGAGCCAAAGAAATGCGGCAGCGGCACTTCGTCGATGAATGGTGTGCCTTGCACGACATGTGCAGGCGCGTCGATATGTGTCGTGTTGTGCATCGACGTCGTGATGCGCTGCGACAGCACTCCCGACTTCGCCATGTAGTGGATGCGCTCGATCTTGACGTCCTCGAAATAGGGCCAGTTCGGAGATTGATAACCGAAGCGGTGGGACAGGTTGTAGAACTCCAGCCCCATGCTGTTCTTCAGGTTTTCTTCAAACATCACGCCGCGAATTCGTTTGGCCACGGCATCCTCCCTTGTTCGCGCATTCGCGTTGTTGTCGAAACTATCCGCCGCCGTTATCAGGCGGCGGCCGAATTCACATGGTTCTCCAATGCGTTTTTGGTAGCGATCAGACGTTCGGCGATCAACGCCTGGCGATTTGCAAACCGCTGGCTCGGAACCGGTACCGAAATCGCGACAGCGTTGCCGAGCGGATCGTGGAGGGCGACGCCGACGGCGCAGATTCCGAGGGTATGTTCTTCACGATCATATGCAACACCGGTGCGGCGCACGGTTTTGAGATCCGCCAGCAGCGCATCCAGACGGGTGAGCGTCTTCGGCGTGCGCGCCTCGTAGGTCCGGCCGAGCAGAGCTTCCACCGCGGAATCAGCCAGTTGCGCCAGATAGGCCTTGCCGTTCGCCGTGCAGTAGAGCGGAAAGGTATCGCCCACCGCGGAGACGGCACGCAGGCGCTGGGAGCCGATGACCTGATCGATGAAGACAAGATGATCTTTCTTCACGGTCGAGAGATCGACTGTTTCATGAAGTTCTTCTGAAAGCCGTTCGAGAAAGGTCCGGGTCAGCGTCACGAAGTCGCTGCGCACCGACGCAGCAAGCCGCAGGATCGTCGGCCCAAGCCGCACGCGACCATTTGGCGTTGCCGCGATGACCAGCTTCTCGGTCTCCAGCGCGGCGACGATACGCTGGACCGTGGAGCGGGCCAGGTTCACGCGCTGCGCGATCTGCCCAAGGCTCAGGCCGGCATTTTCCTCTTCGAGCGCACGCAGAATAGTGGCGGCGCGCGCGATCACCTGAACCTGGCTTTTATCGTTGGTGACCAGTCGACTCATGACGCCCCACCCGACCATTGCGCCAGCGATCTTTGCCGCCTTGCATCGTGGGACACGATAGCCCAAAATCCGATACAGGCAAAAGAAAAATCGGCGGCTGGCCCTGCCTCCGCCGCCACGTTCGGGGGACAGCGCCATGGTCAAAAAGATCGCCCTGGAAGAACACTTTCTGGACCCTGCGACGGAGCTTTATTGGCGCCCGACCATGGTCGATGTCGCACCGGCCAAGACGGCGCAGCTTTATGCGTGCCTCACCGATTTCAGCGAACAGCGGCTGCAGATGATGGACAAAACGGGGATCGCGCGGGCGATATTGTCGATCGCCGGGCCCGGCGTGCAGGTCGAACGCGATGCCGCCGCGGCCGTGCGCGCCGCGCGCGCATCGAACGATTTCCTTGCCAAGGAAGTGCAGAAACGCCCCGACCGCTACTCGAGCTTCGCTCACCTTGCCATGCAGGATGCCAAAGCCGCTGCCGACGAACTCGAGCGCTGCGTGCGCGATCTGAAGTTTTGCGGCGCCATGATCAACGGGCACACCAACGGCAAGTATCTCGACGACCGGTCCTATGACCCGTTCTGGGAGCGCGCTGCGGCGCTGGACGCGCCGATCTATCTGCACCCGGCCGACCCGGTGGCTCCGATGCCGGCGATCGCCGGCTACAACGTGCTGGCGCGTCCGATGTGGGGCTGGGGCGTGGAGACCGGCTCGCACGCGTTGCGTATTATCTGCGGCGGAGTGTTCCACCGCTATCCGAAAGCCAAGCTTGTGCTCGGTCATCTCGGCGAGACGTTGCCGTTCCAGCTCTGGCGTTTCGACAGCCGCTCGGCGCCCTATGGCTGGAATTTGCCGAAGCCACCGTCGCAATATCTCAAAGAGAGCGTGTGGGTGACGACTTCGGGCATGTATGATCTTCCGCCGGTGCGTTGCTCGCTCGATGCGCTGGGGCGTGACCGCGTCATGTTCTCCGCCGACTATCCCTTCGACTGGCCAGGCTGCGAATTCCTCGACAGCGTGCCGCTTGATGAATTCGTGCGCGCCGATGTCGCCTATAACAATGCGGCGAAGCTGTTTGGGCTGGCGCAATAGCTTTTGCTGTCATCGTCCGCGAAGGCGGACGATCCAGCAATCACAATACTGTCGGTGTTTACCGGGTCCCCGCCTTCGGGGGGACGACAGCAGAAATCACTTCGCGTCGATCACCCGTACCGGTTTGCCGTCAAGCCAGGCGCGGATATTCTCGACCACCTCGGGAAAATATTTGCGGTAGTTCTGCTCGCTGACATAGCCGAGATGCGGCGTGATCACGACATTGTCCATCTTGCGGAACGGATGATCGAGCGGCAATGGTTCGACGTCGAACACGTCGAGGCCCGCGCCGGCGATCGTATTGTTCTGCAACGCGGCGATCAGCGCCTTCTCGTCGACGATCGGGCCACGCGAGGTGTTGATCAGATAAGCCGTCTTTTTCATCAGGCCGAGTTCTTTGGCACCGACCAGGCCGCGTGAGCGATCGCTCAGCACAAGATGAATTGTGACGAAATCGGCGTTGCGAAAAAGGTCTTCTTTCGCGACGAGATCCGCGCCCGCGGCCTTCGCCTTCTCCTCGGTCAGGTTCTGGCTCCAGGCGATTGTCTTCATGCCGAACGCCTTGCCGACGGCCGCGGAACGCTGGCCGAGCTTGCCCAGCCCGAGGATGCCGAGCGTCAGCCCCTCGAGGTCGCGGCCGATGGTCACCTGCCATGGCGCGCCGGCCTTCAGCCGCGCGTTTTCGAAGCCGATCCTGCGAGTGAGTTCCAGCATCAGCCCGAAGGCGATGGCGGTGGTCGGGCTGCCGAAGGATCCGGTTCCGCAAACGGTGACGCCACGCTCGGTGCAGGCCTTCACGTCGAATGAATTGTTGCGGGCGCCGGTGGTGATCAGCAGCTTCAGGTCGGGGAGGGCCTCGATCACCTTGCGCGGGAAGGCGGTGCGCTCCCGCATGCCGACCACGATGGCAAATCCCTGCAAGGCCTTGATGACGGCGTCCGGCCCGCCGAGCGGCGTGTTGAACACCTTGAGTTCGACGTCTTGGGAGAGTGCCGACCAGTCGGCCATTTTCATCGCAACGTTCTGGTAGTCGTCCAGAATGGCGGCTCGAACCATGCCCGTGATGCTCCCTGCGTGCGCCCGCTTCAGCGGCGCGCCAATTTAGGGCGGGCAAATCGAAAAGATAGGGGGTGTCAGGTCAGTTCCTGTGTCCCCGGCGCGGCGCGCCCCATGAAATGGTGCGCCGCAGACCCGGGACCGTTACAGGGTTTGAATGTGGAACGGGGATCAGCGGTGCCCCGCGTCCGGGACACGCTGGCAGCGCGGGGCAAGTGCTGGGCAAGTGCTGGGCAAGTGCTGGGCAAGTGCTGGGCAAGTGCTGGGCAAGTGCTGGGCAAGTGCTGGGGAGAGCCGACTGTCAGGGGACGCGGCTAATACGCGCGCACCGCCAATAATTCGTGGCTAATGGCTACGCCGGTGGAAGCCCGTGCTTGGCGCGCCAGGCTGGGCCGGGCCCGCGCATGTAGTGCAGTTCGGGCCGATAGGGGCGCACCGCGTCGCGGGTCATTTCGCGCCAGAAGGCGGTGAAGAAGGCGCCGAAAGCGGTGAAGGGGCGCGGCAGCAACGCAATGGCGGAACCCGAGATAGCGAATATAGCGCGACCCATGACACAGCTCCCACGCCGACCGATTGCGGAGGTTCGGTCCAGCTATCCCTTGGTCGCCCCAAATGGCGGCAAGGTTCATGGAGAGTGATGATGGCGTCACAGCGGTTAAAAACTGTTACCCGAACGGCATACGGGCGGCATTTTTACAATCAGCCTTTCCAGAGCTTTACTGATATTCGCCCGCTCAAATACCGGCAGTGCTTGCTCTTTCGGAGTTCCGCCGCTACATCAGCCCCGCATTTCCCGACAAAGCATGCGGCAACGTGTGAGCGCGCGCGGGCGGATTCGGGCAGCAATCGCAGGGGTTTCGAAGCTTCGATGAACGGTCGTCAATTCATCTATCACATGCAGGGTCTGACCAAGACCTACCCGCCAGCCAAGAAGGTGCTGGATAACATCCATCTGTCCTTCTATCCCGACGCCAAGATCGGCGTGCTCGGCGTCAACGGGTCCGGCAAATCCACGCTGCTGCGGATCATGGCCGGCATCGACAAGGATTTTACCGGCGAAGGTTGGGTCGCCGAAGGCGCGCGCGTCGGCTACCTGGAGCAGGAACCGCAGCTCGACCCGAAAAAGACCGTGCGCGAGAACGTGATGGAAGGCGTCGCCGCCAAGAAGGCGCTGCTCGACCGCTACAACGAGATCGCATCCAATTATTCCGACGAGACCGCGGACGAGATGGCGAAACTTCAGGACCAGATCGACTCAAAGAACCTTTGGGACCTCGACAGCCAGGTTGACCTGGCGATGGACGCGTTGCGATGCCCGGCCGACGACGCCGATATCGGCAAACTGTCCGGCGGCGAGAAGCGCCGCGTGGCGCTCTGCCGGCTGCTGCTTGACCAACCCGAACTGTTGCTGCTCGATGAGCCGACCAACCATCTCGACGCCGAAAGCGTGAACTGGCTGGAAGGGCACCTGCGCAACTATCCCGGTGCGATCCTGATCGTCACCCACGACCGCTACTTCCTCGACAATGTCACCGGCTGGATTCTCGAGCTCGATCACGGCCGCGGGATTCCCTACGAAGGCAACTACACCTCCTGGCTCCATCAGAAGCAGAAGCGGCTGGAGCAGGAAAGCCGCGAGGACGAGGCGCGCCAGCGCACGTTGCAGCGTGAGAGCGAGTGGATTTCATCCTCCCCGAAAGCGCGGCAGGCCAAGTCCAAGGCGCGCTATCAGCGCTACGAGGAGCTGCTTAAGATCGCCAATGCCAAGCAGAATATGGTCGCGCAGATCACGATTCCCGTGGCCGAGCGGCTTGGCCAGAACGTGGTCGATTTCGACCACCTGACCAAGGGCTTTGGCGACAATCTGCTGATCGATGATCTGACCTTCAAATTGCCGCCGGGTGGCATCGTCGGCGTGATCGGCCCGAACGGCGCCGGCAAGACCACGTTGTTCCGCATGATCACCGGGCAGGAGAAGCCCGACAAAGGCACCATCAAGATCGGCGAGTCGGTGCATCTTGGCTATGTCGACCAGTCGCGCGACAGCCTCGACGGCAAGAAGACCGTGTGGGAGGAAATCTCCGAAGGCAATGACATGATCCTTCTCGGCAAGAAGGAGATGAATTCGCGCGCCTATTGCGCCTCGTTCAATTTCAAGGGCGCCGACCAGCAGAAGAAAGTCGGCACGCTGTCCGGGGGCGAGCGCAACCGCGTGCATCTCGCAAAGATGCTTCGATCAGGCGCGAATCTGCTGCTGCTCGACGAGCCGACCAACGACCTCGACGTCGACACGTTGCGCGCGCTCGAAGAGGCGCTGGAGGATTTTGCCGGCTGTGCTGTGATTATCAGCCATGATCGCTGGTTCCTCGACCGCATCGCGACGCATATTTTGTCGTTCGAGGGCGACAGCCACGTGGAATGGTTCGAGGGCAACTTCCAGGATTACGAAGCCGACAAGATGCGGCGGCTGGGTACGGATTCGGTCATTCCGCACCGGCTGAAATACAAGAAGTTTTCGCGCTAGATTTTCTTGTCATGGCAGGGCTTGTTCCGGCCATCCCGTCTTTACCTTCGGACGTCCAAAGACGTGGATGCCCGGCATAAAGCCGGGCATGACGCGGAACCTGTTGCGCACGGTTTACGGATCTCTCCGGAGGCGAGATGATAATTCGCGTCAGTCTAATCGCAGCCCCTGATAGATTTTCTTGTCGTGGCTGCGTCAGCCTGATTGCGGCCTTCATAGATTTTTTGTCATGGCCGGGCTTGTCCCGGCCATCCACGTCTTTACCTTCGGACGTCCAAAGACGTGGATGCCCGGCATAAAGCCGGGCATGACGCGGAACCTGTTGCGCACGGTTTACGGATCTCTCGGGAGACGAGATGATAATTCGCGTCAGTCTGATCGCAGTCCTGATCGTTGCGGCACTTGCGACCCCCGTGCATGCAGCCGACGCTGCATTCCGACAATGGTTGACGCAGCAATGGCCCGCCGCACAGGCGCTCGGCGTCTCGCGCGCGACCTTCGACACCGCCACACGCGGCCTCGAGCCCGATCTCTCGCTTCCCGACCTCGCCATTCCCGGCCAGGCGGAGAAAGCCCCGCAGCAGCCGGAGTTCGTCCAGACGCCCTCGCAATATTTGCGCGAAACAAGCTTTGATCGTCTCGCCACGCGAGGGCGGCAGCTCGCCGTGCAATACCGCGACGCGCTCGCCCGCATCGAAAAGGAATTTGGAGTGCCGGGCAACGTCGTTCTGGCGATCTGGGCGCGCGAGACCGACTATGGTGGCTACCAGCTTCCACACGACGCAATCCGGGTGCTGGCGACGCAGGCCTATGTCGGCAAGCGCAAGGAGTTCTTCCAAAATGAATTTCTGCACGCCTTGAAGATGCTTCAGGATGGGGTGCCGCGCGCCGACATGCGTTCGTCGTGGGGCGGCGCCCTGGGGCTCACACAGTTCCTGCCGTCGGAATTCTACAAATATGCTGTCGATTTCGACGGCGATGGCCGCGCCGACATATGGCATTCAGTGCCTGATGCGCTTGCCTCGGCGGCAAAACAGCTCGCCGGAAAAGGCTGGCGCGCCGGTGAGCCTTGGGCGATTGAAGTGCGTGCGCCGGCCAATGCCGATTGCAGCATTGGCGTGCCCGACGTGACAAAACCGGTCGGGGAGTGGGTCAAGCGCGGCTTCAGCCCGGCTTATGGCCGCAAGCTCAGCGCGGCGGAGCTGTCGTATGATGCCTCGTTGCTGCAGCCGGAAGGCGGCTATGGGCCGTCTTTCCTGACGCCGAAGAATTATTTCGTGCTCAAGGACTACAACTACTCGGATCTCTATGTGCTGTTCGTCGGCCACCTCAGCGAACGCATCGCCGGCGCGCGGCCGTTCGAGACGCCATGGAGCAAGAACGCACAGCTCAAGACCAGCGACGTTGAAACCATGCAGCGTCGTCTCACGGCGCTCGGTTTGTACAAGGACAAGATCGACGGCAAAGCGGGCATGCTCACGCGTGCCGCGCTCGGTGCCTATCAAAAGAAAAACGGGCTGAAGGTCGACTGCTGGCCGACCGCCGCAGTGCTCGAGCACATGCGGCGGT
>JBGQLL010000111.1:0-10114 GCA_041500065.1 Pseudolabrys sp. | reverse complement strand
GTTTCGTCGATGACGGTAGCGTCGCACCCCTGCAGGCGTTCCATCTGGCCGTCCCTGCGCCGCACCCAGTTTTCGCCGACCTGACCGGCTTCGCCGCCCGCGAGGCCGAAGGGGCGCACCCGCCGGTGGCCGGACAAGACCGTGCATTCCATCTTTTCAAGGAAACGGATGGTGCGACGAATGCCGTCGCCGGCGTGCCATTTGCCACGGCCGCCGGAGCCGGCGCGGATATGGAAGTCCTCGAGCAATACAGGATAGCGAAATTCCAGCACCTCCGGATCGGTGAGGCGCGTATTCGTCATGTGGGTGTGAACCGCATCCGTACCATTGAAACCGGAACCGGCGGGCGAGCCGGAGCAAATGGTTTCGTAGTACTGATAGCGCGCATTGCCGAAGTTGAGATTGTTCATCGTACCCTGTGCGGCAGCAAGTGCACCGAGCGCGCCGAAAAGACAATTGGTCACAGCCTGCGATGTCTCTACGTTGCCGGCGACCACGGCGGCGGGAAACTCCGGCGACAGCATCGATCGCTTTGGGATCACAATATTGATTGGTTTCAGACACCCGGCGTTCATCGGGATGTCATCATCGACCATGACGCGGAATACGTAGAGCACCGCCGCGCGCGCCACCGGCTCCGGCGCATTGAAATTCGTCGGCTGCTGTTCGCTTGTGCCAGTGAAATCGACTGTCGCCTCGCGTCTTGCCTTGTCCACCGTGATCTTCACCTTGATTACGGTGCCTTGATCCATCTCGTAGCTGAATTCCGAGTCGTGCAGCCGGTCGATCACGCGCCGTACGCTTTCGGCTGCGTTGTCCTGCACGTGTTGCATATAGGCTTTCGCCACAGGCAACGTGAAATGCGTGACCATCTTGCGTAGTTCGGCCACGCCCTTTTCATTTGCGGCGATCTGCGCCTTGATGTCGTTGATATTCTGCACCGGGTTGCGCGCCGGATATTTAGCGCCAGTGAGGGCCGCGATCAGCTCCTTCTCGCGGAAGCGGCCGCGGTCGACCAGTTTGAAATTGTCAAACAGAACGCCTTCCTGCTCGATTGTGGTGGCGTTAGGCGACATCGAGCCGGGCGAGATCCCGCCCACATCCGCATGATGCCCGCGCGAGGCCACCCAAAATAAAATCGATCTCTTTCGGTCATCAAATACCGGCGTGCAAACAGTGATGTCCGGCAGGTGAGTGCCGCCGTTGTAAGGTGCGTTGATGGCGTAGACATCGCCAGTGCGGATGCGGCCGATGTTTTCGCGGATGATGGTTTCGACAGCGCGATCCATTGAGCCGAGGTGCACCGGCATGTGTGGTGCATTGGCCACGAGCGTGCCGTCATGCGCGAACACCGCGCATGAGAAATCAAGCCGCTCCTTTATGTTGACGGAATAGGCCGTGTTTTGCAGGGACACGCCCATCTGTTCCGCGATTGACATGAAGAGGTTGTTGAAAACTTCCAGCATGATTGGATCGGCGTGAGTGCCGATGGCGTGCGTCCGCTTGAGCTTCCTGGCGCGTGTGAGCAGCAGATGATTCTTGGCCGTCAGTTCCGCCTGCCAGCCAGGCTCGACCACGACGGTTTGGTGCGGCTCGACAATGATGGCGGCGCCTTTGACCCGCGCTCCGGGTTTGAGCTGGTCGCGGGTGTACACATTCGCCTTGTGCCATGCTCCGGCGGAAAGGAATTGCGTTCGCAGCGCCGGTTTTGGCAGCGCCGCGCGCGATCGTTTTGCCGACTTCTCGCTGAAGCGAGCGCCGCCACCGACGGCCTCGACCGATACAGCTTCGACCACCATCTGCTTTGTACGATCGATAAATCCGAAACGGGATCTGTGCGCTTTCTCGAACGCGCGCTTCATCGCCGTCGGGCTGCCGGCTGCTACCACCAGGGCGGTGTCGGTGCCCGCATAACGAATATGCGCGCGTACGTATATTTTGATCTTGCCCGCCGGTACACCCTGGCCTGCAACCTCGGCTTTCGTCTCTTTGCCGAGTGCGGCGCCGATACGTGCGATAGCCCTCAGCGCTTTATCGCCGAACGGCAGCTCGATCGCTTGTTCGCGTGTCGCGCGAATATCGGCCAGGCCCATGCCGTAGGCAGATAGCAACGAAGAGAATGGATGCATGAGCACACGCGTCATCCCTAGGGCATCGGCGACCAAACATGCGTGCTGTCCGCCAGCACCGCCGAAGCAGTTGAGCGCGTAGCGGGTGATGTCATATCCGCGTTGCACGGAAATCTTCTTGATCGCATTGGCCATGTTTTCCACCGCGATCTTGATAAAACCGTCAGCGACTTCTTCGGCTTTAAGGCCTCCAACCTGTTGCGCCATGTCGGTAAAGGCGTTGTGTACGGCATGTGCGTCGAGAGGGAGATTCTGTGAAGGACCAAAAATCTTCGGGAAGAAGTCGGGAATGAGCTTGCCGACCATGACATTCGCATCCGTTACAGCGAGCGGCCCGCCGCGGCGGTAGCATTTGGGTCCAGGATTGGCACCTGCGGAATCGGGGCCGACGCGGAAACGCGCGCCATCGAAATGCAGGATGGAGCCGCCACCGGCAGCGACCGTATGAATGAGCATCATGGGAGCGCGCATGCGCACACCAGCGACCTCGGTTTCGAAGGCGCGTTCGTATTCGCCATCGAAATGGGAAACGTCGGTCGACGTGCCGCCCATGTCGAAACCAATGAGATGATTGAGACCAGCCTGCCGTCCGGTTTCTGCCATGCCGACGACCCCGCCCGCGGGGCCGGACAGGATGGCGTCCTTTCCATGGAATAGTGCGGCGGCCGTCAGCCCGCCGGACGACATCATAAACATCAGTCGCGCAGCAGATCGTCTTGCATCGAGATCCTTGTCCACTTCCGCCACATAACGGCGCAAGATCGGTGACAAATAGGCATCCACCACCGTGGTATCGCCGCGACCGACGAGCTTGATCAGCGGCGACACTTCATGACTTACCGAAACCTGCGCGAGACCCATTTCGCGTGCGAGCATGGCGACGCTTTTCTCGTGTTTTGGAAAACGGTAGGCATGGATGAATACGATTGCGACCGCTTCAATACCGTCGGCTTTGGCCGCCTCGAGATCGGCACGCACCGCCGCCAGGTTAGGCTCCATTTCCACGGTGCCGTCGGCACGCACCCGCTCGCCAACTTCGGCGACACGTTCATAGAGCATGTCAGGCTTGATGATGTGGCGAGCGAAAATTTTCGGGCGCGCCTGATAGCCGATCTTGAGCGCGTCACGGAAACCCTTGGTGATCAGCAAGAGCGTACGCTCGCCCTTGCGTTCGAGGAGCGCGTTAGTTGCGATCGTGGTGCCCATCTTCACGGCGCCGACGCGGCCAGGCGGGATTGTTTCGCCGGCCTTCAGTCCGAGCAGATCGCGAATGCCCTGCACGGCGGCATCGGCATAGGCCTCCGGGTTTTCGGACAGCAGCTTATGCGCCACCAGCGTATTGTCGGGACGTCGCCCTACCACGTCGGTGAAAGTGCCGCCGCGGTCGATCCAGAAGTCCCAGAGTTGTGGCGGCTTTTTTCTCGACATGGCGTTGAGCGTGAAAAGGGAAACCGCACTATGTGCGGCCTGTCGGGCACAAAACAAGCCTGCTAAGATCAACTCGGGAAAAAAAGTAGTGACATCATGAAAATGTTAGTCGCCTCCGCTGCCGCGCTCTTGTTCACGGTTTCGGCCGCGGAAGCGGTTGAAATCAAGGTTCTGAGCGGCAATGGCGCGAGGGCCGCGGTACGCGAACTGTGCACACAGTTCGAAAAGGCGACCGGCAACACGATCGCGCTGCGGTTCGGGGTGAATGTCGACGTCAAGGAAAAGATTGAAGCCGGGGAGCGTTTTGATGTCGTCGTCGGAAATCCACCGATCGTCGATGCGCTCATCAAGGATGGAGTGGTCATCGGTCCACGTGCCGATATCGGCCGCTCCGGCCTTGGTGTGGCGGTGCGCGCGGGCGCCGCGAAACCGGACATCGCAACCGTAGACGCCTTCAAACGGACGTTGCTTGCGGCGAAGGCGGTCGCCTATCCGGGCAGAGGCGCCAGCGGCATCTATTTCGTAAGTCTTCTCGACCGTATGGGCATCAAGGCGGAGATGCAGGGCAAGCTCAAGCCGATGGAGGCGGAGGATACGGTCGAGGTGGTGGCGCGTGGCGAAGCGGACATGGTCGTTGTCGTAGCAACACGCATTTCCGACGTTCCCGGCGTCGATATGGTCGGTCCGATTCCGGAGGAGTTGCAAACGAAAATCGGCTTCGCCGCCGGTCTGGGTGCGTCCGCGAAGGAACCGGAGGCGGCGAAGGCACTCATCCGCTTCCTGACCGCGCCGGCGGCAGCGGTGACGCTCAGGGCCAAGGGCGTCGACCCGATCTGATCGTCAGCTCCCACTCTTGCCACCTGCCGTCCGTTGGCTCCATGCTTGTCGTCGGCGAAAACTGGGCTGAGGTGCCGCAAGACCTTAGCGTTCATGGAGGGATCTACGATGAAGTTCGTGCGCGTCTGCGCGGGCCTGTTGCTCGCGTGTGGAGTCGTGACTGCCGCCTCGGCCCAGACCAAGTGGGATATGCCGACGCCCTATCCGGACGGCAATTTCCACACCAAAAACGTGATCCAGTTCGCCGCCGACGTGGACAAGGCGACTAACGGCTCGCTCAAGATCGCAGTACATTCGGCGGGCTCGCTGATCAAGCATCCGGAAATCAAGCGCAGCGTGCGCCAGGGCACAGCGCCCATCGGCGAAATGCTGGAGTCGCTTTCCTCAAACGAAGCGGCAGTCTACGGGGTGGACTCTGTGCCGTTCCTCGCAACTGGCTACGAAGCTTCGCGTAAGCTTTATGACGCGCAGAAACCGTATCTTGAAAAGCAGCTCGCCTCGGAAGGCCTGATGCTGTTGTTTTCGGTGCCGTGGCCGCCGCAAGGCATCTATGCCAAGCGCGAGATCAAATCGGTTGATGAGTTGAAAGGTTTGAAATTCCGCACCTACAACGCCATGATCGGTCGCATTGCCGCGCTCGCTGGTTCAGTCCCGACGCAAATCGAAGTGCCGGACCTGCCGACGGCTTTCGCCACCGGCCGCGTTGAGGTGATGATCACTTCGGCTTCGACCGGTGTCGACACAAAGGCGCAGGACTATCTTACACACTACATCGACACGCAGGCTTGGCTGCCGCGCAACATCGTCATCGTAAACAAAGATGCGTTCGACAAATTGTCGGCCGCCGAAAAGAAAGCGCTCACCGATTCCGCCAAGATCGCTGAAGAGCGTGGCTGGAAATTGTCGGTGGAGGAAATGACGATCAAAACCAACCAACTCAAGGCCGCTGGCATCAAGGTGCTGCCGCCTACGCCGGAGCTCAAATCGGGCCTTGCCAAGATCGGGGCAGCCATCGCGTCTGAATGGGAGAAATCTGCCGGCGCCGACGGCGCTGCGATGCTGACAACATATGGGAAATAAGTGCGTCGCACGCTCGATACCCTATACCGCACCTCGCTGTGGGCTTCTGCTCTCTGCCTGGTTGCTATCGCGCTAATGGTTGGTGTGCAGCTCGCTGCACGCCTCATTGATGGTACGCTTTCGCTGTTGCACCTACCGCGCACCGACTTTGTCATTCTCTCACTTGATGAAATTGGTGGCTACCTGCTGGCGGCTGCGAGTTTCTTTGCGCTTGGCGGGACACTAAAAGCTGGTGCGCACATCCGCGTTACGTTGGTGCTGGCGGCGCTAAGTGAGCGCGCGCGCCGCTACGTGGAGATATGGGCGTTTGGTTTTGCAGGAGCGACAGCCGGCTACATGACGGGCCACCTGGCCAATTTCGCTTGGGTCTCGTTCCGCTTTCACGAGGTGTCTCCAGGCGTCATCAGGGTGCCTCTGGTCTATCCGCAGGCAGCGATGGCGCTGGGCGCGCTTATTCTCACCATCGCATTGGTTGATGAGTTGTTCATTGTCGTGAGTCGCGGCCGTCCAAGCTTCCGTGCCGCAGAGGATGCCATCACGTTGGGCAAGGAAGGTTGAGCCATGAATGTGCTCGAGCTTTCACTTGTCTTGATGCTTCTGCTTTTCGCCATTCTCGGTTCTGGGGTTTGGATCGCCTTGGCGCTGGCCGTGTGCGGCTTCGCTGCAGTCCTGACAAAGGTGGCGACCCCAGCCGGGCAAGTACTCGCTACCTCGATGTGGACAGCATCGAACTCTTGGGACCTGACGGCGCTGCCCATGTTTATATGGATGGGCGAAATCCTCTACCGAACAAAATTGTCTGACGACATGTTCGAGGGCTTGGCGCCCTGGTTGCAGAAGCTGCCGGGTCGCTTGCTGCATGTGAACGTGGTTGGCTGCGCGATCTTTGCAGCGGTCTC
The DNA here is from genome assembly GCA_041500065.1 of Pseudolabrys sp. GTDB lineage: Bacteria > Pseudomonadota > Alphaproteobacteria > Rhizobiales > Xanthobacteraceae > Pseudolabrys. Next base: position 3,741 of record JBGQLL010000111.1, on the reverse strand, counting down.
GGGTTCGTCGGCCGCCACTTGCGCCACTATCGGCCGCATTGCGCTGCCGGAGCTTCTCAAGCGCGGCTATGACGAACGTATGGCCATCGGAACGCTTGCAGGCTCCGGCACGTTGGGATTGCTGATCCCGCCCTCGATCATCATGATCGTCTATGCGACCGCCACTGATCAGTCGATCGCGCGACTGTTTATTGCCGGCGTCATACCCGGCATTGTGCTTGCCGGATTGTTCATGGGGTTCATCGTCGGCTGGGCGCTTCTTAACAAAACACGGATGCCTCCGCCCGAGCCACCGGTACCAATTCGCCGGCGCATCTATGCTTCGCGCCGGCTGATCCCGGTGATGCTGTTGATCATGGGCGTTATCGGATCGATCTATGGCGGACTTGCATCGGCCACAGAAGCGGCAGTCGTCGGCGTCTTTCTGGCATTAGCGTTATCGTGGTGGTCAGGAACGCTGATGTGGCAAGGCTTTCTTGATTCACTGATGGGTGCGACCCGCACCAGCTGCATGATCGCTTTCATCTTGGCTGGTGCCGCCTACTTGACCGCCGCTATGGGCTTCACCGGGATCCCACGTGCCCTCGCCGAATGGATCACCGAATTCAATATGCCCCCATGGGCGCTTCTGAGTGTGCTGACCGCCTTTTACATCGTGCTCGGCTGTTTCCTCGACGGCATCTCCATGGTGGTGCTCACGACCTCGATCATCATTCCGCTCGTGACAAAAGCGGGCTTCGATCTCATTTGGTTTGGCATCTACATTGTTCTGGTTGTCGAGATGGCGCAGATCACACCGCCGGTTGGCTTCAATCTCTACGTCTTGCAAGGCATGACCGGACGCAACATTTTCACCATTGGCGCCTACGCATTGCCGCTATTCTTGCTGATGTGCGTGGCCGTCGTACTTGTAGCGGCTTTTCCCGGACTGGCGCTTTGGTTGCCGTCGACAATGCTTGACGTCAAATAACAAGGCTAAGTCTATTCGGCTCTGAACGCCGTGACGAAGCGCAACATCGCGGCGGCGTTATAAGCCTCATGAATGTCGTTGACATCTAGCTCAGTCTCGCCGCGCTCGCCGTCGTGACGTTTAAAACCAAAACTTCAGCCAAATTTGACGCGTGCTGCCAACTGCTTTTTCTGGACGGCTGCTGTGGCCGACGTCTAGATGCTCGGCGCTAAATCACCCGACATTGCGAAGTGGAAGTCACGTTCGATGCATCGAATATTGAGTGTGTTGTGTTTTTGGCTTGCGTGTACGTTTGTTGGAGACGCTGCCGCGCAGGAATTTTCGTCAAAACCCGTGATGGTCACGGTGCCCTTCGCCGCCGGTGGCCCCGCCGACGTCATCGCGCGCATTCTTGCGCACGGCATGAGCAATGCTCTTGACCAGCAATTCGTTGTCGAGAACACGAGCGGCGCCGGCGGCACTATCGGCACCGCCAAGGTCGCGGCCTCGTTGCCCGATGGCCACTCGCTGTTGCTGATGCACGTCAGCCATGCCGCCAATGTCGCGTTCTATCCGCATTTACGCTACGACCCGGTGAAAGATTTCGAGCCAATCGGTTTGGTCGCAGAATCGCCAATGGCCTTCGTTGCTCGTAAAGATTTTCCTGCGAACAATTTCAACGAATTTGTCGCCTACGTGAAAGCCAACACGGAAAAGATGACGCACGGATTTGCTGGCGTTGGCTCGGCCTCGCATCTGTGTAGTCTGCTTTTCTTGCACGCGATTGACGCCACGGTCAGCGGCGCGCCCTACAAAGGCACTGCTCCCGCTCTCAACGATCTGATGGGCGGCCACCTCGATTTCATGTGTGATCAGACGCTCAACGTTTTGCAGCCCGCGAAGGCTGGCCTGATCAAGGCGTACGCCGCCACGACGCCGCAGCGGCTCAAGGTGGCGCCCGATCTGCCGACCGTGTCGGAATCCGGATTGCCGGGATTTCAGATGGTGGTCTGGTATGCAATGTATGCGCCGAAGGGCACGCCGAAACCTGTTATCGACAGACTTTCGGGCGCACTCCAAAAAGCTTTGCAGGATCCCGAGGTGAAGGAGCGACTGGCGCAGTCGGGCGCCGAGACTGTGGCGCCGGAACGGGCGCGCCCAGAAGTGCTCCGCGCCCATCTCATTTCCGAGATCGACAAATGGGTGCCCATCATCAAGAAGGCCGGCGTGCAATCTCAGTAGCGGGTTCAAAAATTGGCGGGGGCCCGACGGGTTTTGCCGCCGAGCCCCCTTAGAACGCATCAGCCGGCCTGTAAGCCGGGTTCTGTATGGCCTGCGGCGCGAACCGCAGACGTGACGACCATTCCTCTTGTACGCCGGTTGCCCGGCGCATCAAGCAACCTACCCGAATGACTGGCCCGGACAGACCTGAGGCTTTCGCCCCAACGTCATTCCTATTCGGTCTTGCTCCCGGTGGGGTTTGCCGTGCCGTTTTCGTCGCCGAAAACGCGGTGCGCTCTTACCGCACCTTTTCACCCTTGCCGCGGCTAAACGCAACGCGCCGAGGCGGTCTGTTCTCTGTGGCACTTTCCCTGGGGTTTAATCCCCGCCGGACGTTATCCGGCACCGTTCGTCCATGGAGCCCGGACTTTCCTCCCCGGCCACCTTTCGGTATTGGCGCGGAGCGGCCGTCCGGCCGACTGACCGGATAGCAATGGGGATGGCACGCCCTCGCGTCAAGGTTTGTTGGCGGACAGCCTTAAAAAACCCCTTGGGTCATCAGGCAAGTGGTGCCGGACGCGTCTCAATGAGCGCGCGCAATGTCAGGAGGGTGGACGGGTCGGCAATACCGTCGACGCGCGTCTGCCGAAAATGGCGCTGAAAGGCCGCGATGATCTCCCGCGTTGGCTCATCATAAATCCCGCTTTCCTTGAGACCGTAGCCGTATGAGCGTAGGGCACGCTGAAGACGCGTAACCGCATCACCACGATCGCCAGGCTTGAGCCCCATACCTTCGAGATCGAGCGGGGCGGCACGGACCCAGTGGCCGATACCGGATTCGCTCAGCAGGCCCCACGGGAATTTCTCGCCCGGATCCTGCTTTCGAGCGGGTGCGACGTCGGAATGTGCGAGTATCCGGTCAGCGCTGATCGGCCCACGACGAGTAATGATCGATTTGCACAGCGAGATGACCGCCGCAATCTGCCGCAGCGGAAAATCCTTGTAACCAAACTCGTGCCCAGGATTTACGATCTCGACCCCGATCGAGCGCGAATTGATATCGGTCTCGCCAGCCCATGACGATTCACCGGCGTGCCAAGCGCGTTTCTCCTCCGGCACGCACTGTACGATGCGGCCATCCTCGAAAACCACGTAGTGGCATGAAACTTTGCTTGCTGGCGACGTTAGTTGCTTTAATGCGGCCTCGCCGGTCTGCATGCCGGTATAGTGCAGCAAGATCATATCTGGCGAACGTCCGTCCTTGCGCTCGTCAAAATTGGGCGAGGGCGCGACGTCGGCGACAATGAAGGAATCCGGCGAAAATACTGACATGGCCGGACCAAACCGGTGGTGGGAGCGGGGCGGGCATAATTCACCGCGAGCGATAAAAAAAGCAAGGCTTGTCAAACATGCGAATGCAGCCCGAGGTCTGCCGCTCCGGCCGCATTGCTCGCCGTTTCCATGTGGGCGGAGCGCTGGCTTCGATTTGAAAACGGATCTCGACTAAGCGTGTTCCTCGTCGACACCGCTCATATGGGCGGCTTCGCTTGGCGGACGTACAACGGTCACAG
>JBGQLL010000110.1:0-10395 GCA_041500065.1 Pseudolabrys sp. | reverse complement strand
GACCCGATGCACGTGATCATGCACCTTGGCGAAATTCACCCCAATATTTGGTGCGTCGAGCCCGAAGGCGCCGGCGCCGCGTATAACCTCGGCGCGCTTGGCCGCTGCCAACAAGGCCTTCGACGGGACGGAGCCGCTGATGAGACAATCGCCGCCCATCGCGCGGCGTTCAATCAGCACCGTTGGTACGCCAAAACCTGCCGCAGCCGCGGCGACCGACAGTCCGCCGGGGCCGCCGCCAATCACGCAAATATCGACTTTCAGTGTTTGAGGTGAATGCGCGGACATTGGCACTTTATACACGAGCCTTCGCCCGAAACGGGCGGTCCTTCCCGGCTTGTGAGGCTTTTTGGCGCCGGACACCCGTAGGCAGGCCGTCGCATTGACGGGCCAAAGCCCCTCCCTTATAAGCCGCGCAAAATCAAGTGCCGGCCCGAAAGAACTCGGGATTTGATGGCTTTTCGAGGACGGTGTCCTCTTTCCTCACGGCGCGGCCAGCGGAGAACCTGAACGTGAAGCGGACCTATCAGCCGAGCAAACTTGTACGCAAGCGCCGTCACGGTTTCCGCGCGCGCATGGCAACCAAAGGCGGACGCAAAGTCCTGTCGGCGCGCCGGGGGCGTGGACGCAAGCGGTTGTCGGCCTGACGGCGCAAAAACGCCGCGCACATTGCTTCCATGGAACAATTGAGGCAACGGGCGGATTTTCTGGCCGCGGCATCCGGGATCAAGGTGCCGGCCGCGGCGTTCGTGCTGCAAGCTCGCAAACGTCGCGACGGGGGACCGGCGCGATTTGGCTTTACCGTGTCGAAAAAGGTCGGAAATGCCGTCGAGCGTAACCGGGTCCGCCGCCGCTTGCGGGCAATTGTCCGGCTGTCAGCTGCAAGCTGGCTTCGCACCGGGCATGATTATGTGCTTATCGGACGGCGCGCGGCTCTCAATTTGCCGTTTGCCCGAATGGCGCAAGACTTCGAAGGGGCGTTGCAACAAGCGCATACGCGCCGCAATGGTAATATGGGAACGCGATGACCGACAATAAGAACACCATTCTCGCCATTGTGCTGTCGGCGCTTGTGCTGCTCGGATGGCAGTATTTCTTCGCCGTCCCGCAGGAAAAGGCGCGGCAGGAGCAATTGCAGGCGCAGAAGCAGAACCTGCCCACGCCAGCCCAACCCGGCCAGCCGGCGCAACCCCCCGCGCAATCAGGAACGCCGCAGGTTCCGGGCCAGGCAGGCGCTCCCGCAGCCGCCACCACGATCGACCGCGCCGCGGCGCTGGCGGCCTCGCCACGCGTGCCGATCGCAACCGGCAGCCTGCAAGGCTCCATCGCGCTCAAGGGCGGACGTATCGACGACCTGGCACTGGTCAAGTTTCGTGAGACCGTCGATCCAAAATCTCCACCGATCATCCTGCTCTCGCCATCCGGAACCGCCGATCCGTTCTATGCAGAATTCGGCTGGACTGGCACGGCCGGCGCAAACGTGAAGCTGCCGACATCGGAAACAGTATGGACGCAGGCCGGCTCCGGCACGCTCAGCGTCAGCCATCCGGTGACGTTGACTTACGATAATGGTGAAGGAATCGAATTCCGCCGCACCATCGCCGTCGACGACAAGTACCTGTTCACGATCAAGGATGAGGTCACTAACAAAAGCTCAGGCCCGATCGCTCTTTATCCTTATGCGCTGATTTCGCGTCACGGCACGCCGCCGACCGCCGGATATTACATTCTGCATGAAGGGTTGATCGGGGTGCTCGGCGATTCCGGCTTGCAGGAATACACTTACAAGAACATCGCCGAAAAAAAGGTCGTCAATTTCGATGTGACCAATGGTTGGATCGGCATCACCGACAAATATTGGGCGGCTACGCTGTTGCCGGACACGACAGCACGCCTGAGGGCGCGCTTCTCGACCGGTACCCTTGGCGCTGTGCCGACCTATCAGACCGATTACCTGCTCGATGCGCCGACTGTTGCGCCCGGCGCAACCGCCTCGGTCAATGCACGGCTGTTCGCGGGCGCGAAAGAGGTAGCGGTCGTCAATGATTACGACAAGCAGCTCAAGCTCAACCGTTTCGACCTTCTGATTGATTGGGGCTGGTTCTACTTCATCACCAAGCCGCTGTTCATCGCGATCGACTATCTCTACCGCCTGGTCGGCAATTTCGGCCTCGCGATCCTAATCGTGACCGTGCTGATCAAGATCGCTTTCTTCCCCTTGGCCAACAAATCCTACGCCTCGATGGCGAAGATGAAGGCGGTGCAGCCGCAAATGACCGCGCTGCGCGAACGTTACGCCGACGACAAGGCCAAGCAGCAGCAGGAGCTGATGGAGCTCTACAAGAGAGAAAAAATCAATCCGCTTGCCGGCTGTCTGCCGATCGCGATCCAGATTCCTGTGTTCTTCTCGCTCTACAAGGTGCTGTTTGTCACCATCGAGATGCGCCACGCACCGTTCTTCGGCTGGATCCACGACCTCTCGGCGCAGGACCCGACCAACGTCTTCAACCTGTTTGGTCTCATTCCGTTCGACCCGACGGTTTTGCCGGTGATCGGTTCGTTCCTGCATCTCGGCGCATGGCCGCTGATCATGGGCGTGACGATGTGGGCGCAGATGAAGCTCAACCCCGCACCGCCCGATCCGACGCAGCAGATGATTTTCAACTGGATGCCGCTGATCTTCACGTTCATGCTGGCAAACTTCCCGGCTGGCTTGGTGATTTACTGGGCGTGGAATAACTCGCTTTCGGTGCTGCAGCAGAGCGTGATCATGCGCAAGCACGGCGCCAAGATTGAATTATTCGACAACATCAAGGCGTTGTTCGTCAGGAAAAAGACCGAGTCCTGAGAGCAATGCCGGCTGTAAGCCGCAATGATGGGCGACTTCACCCGTGCTGAAATCGAAGCTGGCCGGCGTCTCTTCGCCGGGGATTGGCAGTTTGTTGCTGCGGCGGGCTCGCCCGCGTCATTGCCGCCGATGCGCGGTATCGAGATTGCGTTCGCCGGCCGCTCCAATGTCGGCAAATCGAGCCTGATCAACGCGCTCACTGGTCGCAAGAATCTGGCGCGCATCTCACGCACGCCGGGCCGCACACAGGAGCTCATCTTCTTTACCAGCGGCGAAACTCTCAACGTCGTGGACATGCCCGGCTACGGTTATGCGGCTGCGGCGAAATCCAAAATTGCGGCTTGGACAGCGCTCATCGATGCCTTTCTGCACGGCCGCAGTAATCTCGCCCGCGTTTACATTCTGGTGGATGCGCGCCACGGCCTCAAGACGGCCGATGACCCGGCGCTTGATGCCCTTGGCCAGGCGGCGGTCAGCCATCAGGTCGTCCTGACCAAATGCGACGAGCTTAACGCTTCGGAGCTGGGCAGCCGCATTGGAGAGGTGCAAGCGGCGCTCGCCAACCGGCCTGCCGCTTTCCCCACGGTGCTCGCGACCTCATCCCGCGACGGGACCGGAATCCCTGAATTGCGCGCGGCAATAGCACGCTTATTGGCGGAAAGAGGCCGTTGACGCATTGTCGGATAGCCGCCACATCGGCTAGAACCCCCGCAATGAGCAAACCTCCCAAGATCGACCCGCAAGAGCAGGCCCGCATCCTGTCCGAGGCGCTGCCGCACATGCAGCGCTACGACGAGGAGATCGTCGTGGTGAAATATGGTGGACACGCCATGGGCCAAGAGCAGATGGCGCGCGACTTTGCCCGCGACATCGTCCTGCTTGAGCAGACCGCGATCAATCCGGTGGTTGTGCATGGCGGCGGACCACAGATCGAGGCCATGCTCAAGAAACTTGGCATCAAGTCCGAATTTGCCGCAGGGTTGCGCATCACCGACGCCAAGACCGTTGAAATCGTGGAAATGGTGCTGGCCGGATCGATCAACAAACAGATCGTGGGCTACATTAACGCGGCGGGCGGCAAAGCCATCGGGCTTTGCGGCAAGGATGGCAACATGGTGCAGGCGCGCAAGGTCAGCCGCACGGTGGTCGATCCAGATTCCAACATCGAAAAAGTCATCGATCTCGGATTCGTCGGCGAGCCGGACAAAGTCGATCTCAGCATGCTCAATCAGGTGATCGGCCGCGAGATGATCCCTGTGCTGGCACCGGTTGCGACGTCAGCCAATGGCGGTACATTCAATGTCAACGCCGACACTTTTGCAGGCGCCATTGCCGGCGCGCTCAAGGCCAAGCGCTTGTTGCTGCTGACTGACGTGACTGGCGTTCTCGACAAGTCGAAAAGCCTGATCGCGGAATTGTCCGTGGCCGACGCGCGCAAGCTGATCGCCGATGGCACCATTTCCGGCGGCATGATCCCCAAAGTCGAGACCTGCATCTACGCGCTCGATCAAGGCGTGGAAGGCGTCGTCATCATGGACGGCAAGGTACCCCACGCCGTATTGCTTGAGCTGCTGACCGACCATGGCGTCGGCACATTGATGCACCGCTAACACGCCCAATCCGCTCATTCCCGCGCAAGCGGGGAATCCAGAAAAAAGAATCTCAGCTAAACGCCCTGGGTCCCCGCTTTCGCGGGGACGAACGGTTATATGCCGATTCCGTGCTCGGAAGATGCGCCTTAGCATGACCGGATGATTCGCGGTTTTATTTACACGGGTGCCGCGTCAATCGCTCTGCTGACGACGCCAGCACGAGCCGAGCTCTCTCTTTGCAACCGCACCAGTTACCGCGTGGAGGCAGCGATCGGCCTCGAAAAGCGTGCCAATGTGGCGACACGCGGCTGGTTCCGCCTCGACCCCGGCCAGTGCCGACAAGTCGTGGACGGCCCGCTCGACGTCGATATGGTCTATCTGCACGCGCGTACGCCGCCGGTCTACGGCACCGCTCCGCTGCCACAGAGCGGCCAAGCCGACTTCTGCATACGTGACGGCAATTTTGATATTGCCGATGCGCGGGGTTGTCCCGCGAGTCAGCAAGCCCACTTCAGTGCTGCCAAACCGTCTGACTCGCCGAAAGGACCCGTGGTCAATCTGGCGGAAGAGTCCGACTACGACGATGTGCAGGCGCGGCTTGCCGGCATCCAACGGCTGCTGGTGACCGCGGGTTACGATGCTTATCCGATTGACGGAGTACAGGGCGCCAAGACACAGGCCGCGGTCACGAAATTCCTCAATGACCGCAAGCTTCTTGCCGACGCGGTCGCTACGCCGGATTTCTTCGATGCCCTTATCACCGCCGCACTTAAGCCGGAGGGTGTCGGCTTCTCGTGGTGTAACGACACCAAATACGCGGTGATGGCTTCGCTCGGTACCGTGGAAATGGGTGCGATCGTTACCCGCGGCTGGTATCGCATAGAGGCCGGGCAATGCCTTCGGCCCGATCTACGCAATGATCCGCATCGGCTCTACAGTTACGCCGAAGCGGTTGACGGCAATGGCCGTACGATAAGGCGTGGTGATGTACCGCTCGCCTGGGGCGGCACAGTCGCGCTATGCACGCGCGATGGCCGCTTCGAGCTCGCCGATCATAAAGACTGCGCGGGGCGTGGTCTGAATTCCGCCGGCTTTGCGGTCATCGATCTGGGCAATCAGCCGTCGGCGACCGTGCGTTTCAAGGAACCATAATCTCGTGTCGATAACGCCTCGTCCTGCGCCGCGCAGTTTCGGCCATATTGAAACTTGGGTCTTCGATCTCGACAACACGCTCTATCCCCATCACCTCAATCTCTGGCAGCAGGTGGATGAGCGTATACGCGCCTATGTCTGTGACTTTCTGAAAATCTCGCGCGACGAGGCCCTCCGCGTGCAGAAGGATTATTACAAACGCTATGGCACCACGATGCGTGGAATGATGGCCGAGCACGGCATGAAGCCGGACGACTATCTCGAATTCGTTCACCAGATCGATCATTCACCGCTCGAGCCTGATTCGGCGCTCGGTGCCGCGCTGGAAAAACTTCCGGGCCGGAAGCTCATCCTGACAAATGGCACCCGCAAACACGCCGACGCTGTGATGCAAAAGCTCGAGATCGATCAGCATTTCGAGGACGTGTTCGATATCGCTGCCGCTGACCTCGATCCCAAACCGTTACCCCAGGTGTATCAGCGCTTCCTCGCCCGCTATGGCGTCGACGCTGGGAAAGCAGCGATGTTCGAGGATCTGGCGCGTAACCTGGAAACGCCGCACGCGCTGGGCATGACCACCGTACTGGTTGTGCCGGAAGGACAGCGCGAAGTGTTCCGCGAAGCGTGGGAGCTGGAAGGTCGCGATGCGCCCTATGTCGATTATCTGACCGATGATCTCGCCGGATTTCTGGAGCAGATTGTGCGGCGCTGATTACGCGGCCGGAATCACCTGCTGCGCCAACATAGCAAGCCCGATGCCAGCAATCCCGGCGCCGACAAGGCGCAGCGGCGAAAGATCGAACGATCGTTGCGCGAGGCCGCGCGCAATTTTCACCGCGGCAAGCGCAATTGCGCTCTGAATGACCGCGAGCCCGAGCAGATAGGCATAGAGCGGTGTCGGCTCAGCGCCGTAAATCGATTCACCGAGTGCATAGCCGTGAATAACGCCGACCATTGCGAACAGGACGAGCGCAGAGCCCGCACGCATCTCCCGGTGACGAAGCATTAGCGAACCGAGCGCGATTACCGAAAGCGCGACCAGAATTTCCGCGCCCGGCACCGTTGCATCTTGCAGATGCAACGCGACGCCAGCGACCATTGCCAGTACGAATGCGACGGCAAGTGTGTACGCTGCCCGATGCGCGGCGGCGAGGCAGCCGACCGCCACAACGGCGGCGAGGTGATCCAGGCCGATAACCGGATGGCCGAGCCCCGAGAGGACTCCCTCTCCAAAGGTCGCCGGCGTGTGGCCGCCCATCAGGTGATGCGCGAAGGCGGGCGCGTTGCCGAGCGCCAGCACGATCAGGCCCAGACTCAATCGTCCGAATTGTCGATTCATGCACGTTTCTCCCTGCCGCAAGCTTAGCCCGCTGAGTGCGGCTTGACATCCCCTGTCCCGCCCCCGACAAACCGCACCGAACGAGCCGGAGCACCCATGGCCAACGACAAGCTCGCCAGCATCATCGACGAAGCCTTCGAAGGACGCGACAAGATCGGCCCGAAGACCAAAGGTGCCGTGCGCAAGGCGGTAAATTCCGCGCTTGACCTACTCGACGCTGGCGATGTGCGCGTCGCCGAGCGAAAGGCTGACGGCCAGTGGCACGTGAACCAGTGGCTGAAGAAGGCCGTGCTGCTCTCATTCCGACTCAACGACATGACCGTGATTCCGGGTGGACCTGGCAAAGCCGCCTGGTGGGACAAGGTCGATTCCAAGTTCAAGGGCTGGACGGCCGCGCGTTTCCGCAAGGCCGGATTTCGTGCGGTGCCCGGCTGCGTGGTCCGCCGCTCGGCCTTCATCGCTCCCGGCGTGGTGCTGATGCCGTCCTTCGTCAATCTTGGCGCTTACGTCGACAGCGGCACAATGATCGATACCTGGGCAACAGTCGGCTCTTGCGCGCAGATCGGCAAGAACTGCCATATCTCCGGTGGCGCGGGTATCGGCGGCGTGCTGGAGCCTTTGCAGGCCGGCCCGGTGATTATCGAGGACAACTGCTTCGTGGGTGCGCGCTCTGAAGTGGCGGAAGGCGTGATCGTGCGCTCCGGCGCGGTGTTATCGATGGGGGTCTACCTCGGCGCCTCGACCCGTATCGTCGACCGCGAAACCGGACAGATCACACAGGGCGAAGTGCCCCCCTATTCGGTCGTCGTGCCCGGTACGTTGCCGGGAAAGAGCGGTGGTCCTGGCCTCTATTGTGCGGTTATCGTAAAGCGCGTGGATGAGCGAACACGCTCCAAGACAAGCATCAACGAACTGTTGAGGGACTAGGGGCGAGCTGTGTCCGCCGATCCCGTTGCCATCGCCCGTGATTTAGTGCGCTGCCCATCGGTAACGCCCGCCGAAGGTGGCGCGCTTGCTTTTCTCGAAAAGACCCTGAAAGCCGTCGGCTTTGCTGTGCATCGCACGACGTTCAGCGAGGCCGGCACCGACGCCGTCGAAAATCTCTACGCGCGGATCGGCACGGCGGCACCAAATCTTGTGTTCGCCGGTCACACCGACGTGGTGCCGCCGGGCGACCAAAAGGCCTGGAAACATCCGCCTTTCTCGGGCGCAGTCGCCGACGGTGAGATGTTCGGGCGCGGCGCGGTGGACATGAAGGGCGGCATCGCCTGCGCGATCGCGGCCGTCCTCGATCATCTGGCTGAACATGGCGGAAAGCCCAAAGGCTCGATTTCGTTCCTTATCACCGGCGACGAGGAAGGCGTGGCTGTTAACGGGACGCCGAAGCTTCTGAAATGGGCCGCCGAGCGCGGCGAGAAATTCGACCATTGCATTCTCGGCGAGCCAAGCAACCAGCAAGAGCTCGGGGACACGATCAAGGTTGGTCGGCGCGGTTCCCTCAACGGCCACCTGATCGTGACAGGCAAGCAGGGCCATGTCGCCTATCCACAACGTGCGGACAATCCAGTCCGTGGGCTGGTGGCATTGGTATCAGCTTTGCAAGCCGAACCACTCGATCAAGGCAATGCACAATTTGCGCCCTCGCATCTCGAGTTCACCTCGGTCGATGTCGGCAACAAGACAGTCAATCTGATTCCAGGTGAGGCGCGGGCGCGCTTCAATATCCGCTTCAACAACAAGCATACCCTCGACTCGCTGAAAAAGCTGATCGAGCAACGCGCGGCAAAAGCAGCCGCTGGAAAGATAAAATTTGCATTCCAGTGGGAGCCGTCGAATGCCGGCGTATTCTTGACAAAGCCAGGACCCTTTACCGAATTGGTCGCCAGCACCGTCGCAGAAATCACCGGACGCAAGCCTGAGCTGTCTACCACCGGCGGTACTTCCGATGCGCGCTTCATCACCGCCTACTGCCCGGTTGTCGAGTTTGGTCTGGTCGGACAAACCATGCATGCGGTCGACGAGCGCGTACCAATTGCCGATCTGCGTGCGCTGACTACGATCTATCGAAAGATTATTGACCGCTATTTCGCCTCGTAATCTACGCGCATGAGGTACAGGCCATCTGGCGGCGCCACAGGACCGCAGGCCTTACGGTCGCACGCTGCGAGCGCCTTGCCGAGATCGTCCGCGCTCCACTTGCCCTCGCCAACTGCAACCAGTGAGCCAACCATCGAGCGAACTTGATTGTGCAGGAACGAGCGCGCGCTGGCGGTCACAGTCACCTCCTCGGCGTTCCGCTCAACGCCGAGCACGTCGAGTGTTTTCACGGGTGACTTGGCCTGGCATTCGGTCGAACGGAAGGTCGTGAAGTCGTGCTTGCCTATTAGATGCTGAGCCGACTTGTGCATCGCGTCGGTATCGAGGGGACGCGGCACGCGCCAGGCGCGACCAGCATCGAGCGTGAGATCGGCGCGGCGGTTGATGATCCGGTAAAGATAGTGGCGCTTGACCGCGGACGTGCGCGCGTTGAAATCGTCGGCCACGCGTTCGGCCGCGAGAATGGCAACCGGGTGCGGGCGCAAATGCGCGTTGAGCGCGTCGCGAACGGTATCGGTATCCCACTCTTCCGTCAGATCGACATGAGCGACCTGAGCGCGGGCGTGCACGCCTGCGTCGGTGCGCCCGGCGCCCTGCACAAGGATTTTGTCGCCCGACAGTGCTTCGATCGCCGCGGTCAGCACACCCTGCACGGTGAGCTGCTCGGTTTGAATTTGCCAGCCGGCAAACGGCGCGCCGTCATATTCGATGGTGAGTTTGTACCGGGGCATGAGCTGGCCTGCGATCACCGGATGTAACCCGCCGATCCAGTAATCATGAATTCAGTAGACGTCACGCGCTAGCGGTTCGAAGCTCGAGCATCCCGGAAAGACACCAAGCGCTGCTGCACCTCGTCCCACAACACGAGGCGGACGCAGCGAAAACTCTGGAAAAGCGTCAAACGGCCGATCTCGCGTAGCTCTGGATGATCGCGCAGCACGCGCGGCAGCCGATAGTAGGGAATGCGGCTGTGCAAATGATGCACGTGGTGGATACCGATATTGGCGGTGAACCAGCGCAACGGCAGCGGCAGATCGTAATGCGACGAACCGTGCAAGGCGGCTTCGTGCAGATCCCAGCCGCGGCTCTCGTTCCAGAATGTATCCTCAAACTGATGCTGTACGTAGAACAACCAAACGCCGAAGACGCCGGCGAGCACAGTGATCGGCAAGTGCACGAGGAAAAAGGCTTTGATGCCGATCAGCCAGATCAGCATCGCGGCAATTAGCGCGATCGCCGCATTCGTCGCCTGCGTGCTGATCCATGGCTGCCAGCCGCCCCGCATCAGGCCAACTGGTAGCCGGTGTTGCAGCAAGAAAAGATAAGCGGGACCGATGCCGAACATCACCAGCGGATGGCGATACAGG
>JBGQLL010000109.1:0-10469 GCA_041500065.1 Pseudolabrys sp. | reverse complement strand
ATGATCTGGCCGAGCACGTTGTTCACCTTGTGCGCGCCCGTGTGGTTGAGCTCTTCGCGTTTGAAATAGATCTTTGCTCCACCACAATGCTGCGTAAGCCGGTCGGCAAAATAAAGCGGCGACGGCCGTCCGACATAAGTAGCGAGATAACCGTCCATTTCCTTTTGGGATCTCGGGTCGGCCTTGGCCTGCAGGTAGGCTTTCTCCAGATCGAGGATCAACGGCATCAAGGTCTCGGCGACAAACCGGCCGCCGTAGATGCCGAAATGCCCGCGCTCGTCGGGACCGGTGCGGAATGAGTTGGGCTGCTGGACGGTCATGTGGCGACTGGGCCCCTACTTGACCGAACGCACGATCGAGGTCTCTCCGAGCTGGAGAGGTGGCGAAGAGCGCTCGGCCTCGGCCGCCCGCGCGGCGCGAATGAAGGCGCGGATTTTGTCAGGGTCTTTCTCGCCGGGCGCACGTTCGACCCCGGATGAGACGTCCACCCCCGGCGCGCGAGTAATGCGGAGAGCCTCCGCCACATTGTCCGCATCAAGCCCACCCGAGAGCATGAACGGAACGCCGGCGCTGATATCTTTGAGGAGCGTCCAGTCGAACGGCTTGCCCAAACCGCCCGGCCGGGTCGCATCCCTGGGGGCACGCGCATCAAAGATCAGCCGATCCACAATCTGTGCGTACTGGCGAATTGGGGAGAGGTCCTTCCGCTCCGCGATCGGCAGCGCCTTCATGACGGGCAATCCGTAACGCGTACGCACCGCGACGACCCGGTCCGGTGTTTCGCTGCCGTGAAGCTGAAGCATGTCCGGTTTGAGTGCCGCGATGATGTCGAGCAAGGTGTCGTCGTTGGCATCGACGGTGAGAGCGACCTTACCGGCGCGGCCCTGTACGCGCTGCCCGAGCATGCGCGCGGCCTCCAGCCCAAGATGGCGCGGGCTCGGCGGGAAAAACACGAAACCAACCAGATCGGCCCCGGAATCAAGCGCCACATCAAGCGCTTGCGGGGTCCTGAGGCCGCAGATTTTGATCGACAGAGGCATCGTGACGCGCGTTCTAGCGCCTTCTCCATTTGGCCGCAAAGCGGAACCGCACGGCTGAGTTAAGGAATTGGCGGCGGAATGACCGCATACGACGTGGGCTCCGGCACGGCCTGCGGCGATTCGGGAGCAAAGCGACGGCGGATGGCATCCAGCTCCTGGTGCAGGACACGGACCTCGCCATCAAGCTTGCGAGCGGTTCGTCTCCACTTGCTTTGTCCGAACCACGCAGCGGCGCCGCCGATCAGCACGCCGAGAATGAGGAGCGCGAAAATGAGCGCGAACAGCGGCAAGGTCGCTGCATAAGCCGGGCTTGTCGAGGAGAACGGATCGAACGAAACTGTTACTGACTGACGGTTAGCCACCGCGAACGCAATAAAGACCGCCGCCAGCGGAACGACGATAAGCGTCGAGACGATTCTGCGGAACGTCATTGCGGCTGCTCAAAATATCGATGGCCGGGGCGTACCCGGCCATGACCATAGCATTCCGACAGTCGCAGAAACCAGAAGCTCTATAGCGCGCCTGGCCTGTTTAGCCGTTCGCGCATCTCTTTACCTGTCTTGAAGAACGGTACCGATTTTTGGTCGACGGCAACATGCGCGCCGGTGCGCGGGTTGCGGCCGGTGCGGGCCGGCCGGTGCTTGACCGAAAAAGCACCAAAGCCACGTAGTTCGACGCGGTCGCCCTTCGCCATCGCGCTGGTAATCTCACCGAGGATCGCGTTGACGATATTCTCAACGTCGCGCTGATAGAGGTGAGGATTCTGGGCCGCAATGCGCTGGACGAGTTCTGACTTAATCATCGACACCGCCTACCCAGTCAGTTGGACGATGGAGGGTGCCAAAGCGCCAAGAGACCGTCAAGATTAAGTCGCTCTACCGCCTGGATTGCGCCCCATTCCTCGATGCGGTGCGCAATGGCGTTTAAGCCCACCGCCTCGAAGGTCCAGGCGGCTACATGCAGGAAAGAAAGCTCACTAAAGCGGGGTTGCAGCGAATAATCGCGAACTGGCGTGTTGGCCGGCACCTTCTTTTCCTTCTCCAGCCACGCTAGCGCAGCCTTCTCATTGCCAAGGCCGTCAACCAGCTTAAGGCCTACGGCTTGCCGCCCGGTAAAAACACGGCCGTCGGCCACCTGCGTAAGCTGGGCGTCGTCCATTTTCCGGCGATCCTTCACCAGGCCTTTGAACCAGGCATAGGAGTCGAGCACGATTGCCTCGATCGCTGCACGCGCTTCCGGGCTGGTCGGCTCGAAGCCGTTGGGCGCGGCCTTCAGCGGCGATGATTTCACCTCTTCGACCTTGATGCCGATGGTCTTCAGTACATCCGTAAAGTTCGGATACTGAAACAGCACTCCGATTGAGCCAACCAACGAGGTTTCCTGCGCCACAATGTGCTCGGCAGACAACGCGGCAATATAGGCGCCAGATGCGGCGAGCCCATCAACCACGACGACCATCGGCTTCTTGCTCTGCAATTCGCGCAAAGCATCGTAAAGCTGCTCCGAACCGGCAGTGGTGCCACCAGGACTGTCGATGTGTACGATCACGGCGCTTGCGCGCGAGCGACCGAGCCGGGTGAGTGCCTCGACGCGATCCTGATTGCCGCGAATTAAACCTTGAACCTTGATGCGGGCGATGTAGGCACCTGGCGGCATAAAGCGGCTGCCCGGCACAAGCACGAGTGCTGTGCCAACGATCGCGAGCAAAGCGATCACCAGCGCGCTGACACGCCAAAACGTAAGTTTGCGCCGCATGCGACGGCGATCAACGATGGCATCAGCATCGAGCGACATGGCTTCGCTCCTTCCTACGTGCACATGATCTTAGTCGAACCGTACGCGAACTGGGCTGGTTGGCACAGTGCCCTGCTCGGTCATGCGACGGACATTTAACAGGGCTGTGTCAAAAAGAGTGCCCCCGGGTGAGACCCCCGGGAGCGACGCATTTCGTGAAGAAAGCCGCCAGCCGTTTACTCCTCAGCTTTTTCAGTTTCGGCTTCGGGCTTATCACCGGCCCGCTGCTTGAGCGCGGCGCCCAAGATATCCCCGAGAGACGCGCCTGAATCGGCGGTGCCATATTGGGCGATGGCTTCTTTCTCCTCGGCGACTTCGAGCGCCTTGATCGAGACAGAGACTTTGTGGGTCTTGCGATCGAACTGGGTGACGCGAGCATCCACTTTTTGACCGACCGAAAAACGCTCAGGACGCTGTTCGCCACGCTCGCGGGCAAGATCGGCCCGCTTGATGAAAGCACTGAGTTCGGTACCGACGATCTTTACGTCAATGCCGGTTTCCTTCACTTCGGTCACCTCGCAAGTCACCACCGATCCCTTCTTGAGATCGCCAGCCGACTCCATCGGATCGCCAGCGAGCTGCTTGACGCCGAGGGAAATGCGCTCCTTCTCGACGTCGACATCAAGGACCTGCGCCTTGACCATGTCGCCCTTCTTGTACTCCTCGATCACTTGCTCGCCCGGACGCTTCCAGTCGAGGTCGGACAGGTGGACCATGCCGTCCACTTCGCCGTCGAGGCCAAGGAACAGGCCAAACTCGGTCTTGTTCTTGACTTCGCCCTCCACTGTGGAACCCGGCGGATGTTTCTCGACAAAAACCTCCCACGGATTGCGCATGGTCTGTTTGAGGCCGAGCGAAATGCGGCGTTTCACCGGATCGACTTCCAGGATCTGAACTTCCACTTCCTGCGAGGTCGACACGATCTTGCCCGGATGAACATTCTTTTTGGTCCAGGACATCTCGGACACATGGATCAGGCCCTCGATGCCGGGCTCGAGCTCCACAAAGGCACCGTAGTCCGTGATGTTGGTGACGCGCCCCTTGAAGCGGGCGCCCACCGGATACTTGCCCTCGATCCCCTGCCACGGATCGTCAAGCAGCTGCTTCATGCCAAGCGAGATACGATGGGTCTCATGGTTGATCTTGATGATCTTGACCTTCACCTGTTGGCCGATATTGAGCACCTCCGTGGGGTGATTGACGCGCCGCCAGGCGATGTCGGTGACGTGCAGCAGCCCGTCGATGCCGCCCAAATCGACGAAGGCGCCGTAATCCGTGATGTTCTTCACGACGCCGTCGATGACCTGACCTTCTTCCAGATTCTGCACCAGTTCCTGACGCTGTTCTGCGCGCGTCTCTTCGAGCACTGTGCGGCGTGAAACCACAATGTTACCCCGGCGACGATCCATCTTCAGGATTTGAAACTGCTGAGGAACATTCATCAGCGGAGTGACATCGCGGATCGGGCGGATATCAACTTGCGATCGGGGCAGGAATGCCACGGCGCCGTCGAGATCGACGGTGAAGCCGCCCTTGACCTGGTTGAATATGACGCCCTGGACCTTTTCGGTGCTGTTGAATGCCTTCTCCAGCTTGCCCCAGCTTTCCTCACGCCGTGCCTTGTCGCGCGAAAGCACCGCCTCGCCGAGCGCGTTCTCGACCCGCTCGAGATAGACTTCGACATCGTCGCCAACCTTGAGGTCGGCTTGCCGTCCGGGCCCGGTGAATTCACGCAGAGCCACGCGTCCTTCGGTCTTGAGACCGACGTCGATGACCGCGAATTCCTTTTCAATGCCGACGACCTTGCCCTTGATGACGGAACCTTCTTGAAGATTTCCGCCGCCAAAGCTTTCATCGAGCAGCTTGGCGAAGTCTTCACGCGAGGGTGCTGTAGCGGTGGCCATGGAGTCTCCTGTTTGCGGCGCGCCGGCGGGTTTGAATGGCGTTCCAAATGCGCGGGCCGAAGGTCCCGCAGACCAACGGCGACCTCCGGAATCCCGGATGGCCGGCGCTAAAAAACCGTGCTTTCGGAACGATGGTTCGATCAGGCGCGCTTTACGCAAAGGCTCGAGCGGGGCTTTGTCCTCCAACACGAGGGGCAGTTAGCTGCGCCCTCGGCCCGCTCGGGTGGCCTCGACGATGTCGATGGCGGCCCGGATGGCCGCGTCTATATCCAAATGCGTCGTATCGAGCAAGTGCGCATCTGGCGCTCGTTTTAGGGGCGCGGCGGCACGGTTTTGATCGCGTTGATCTCGTTTGCGGATATCGGCCAATACGGCCGCCTCGTCGATATTCTTGCCTTGCGCCTTGTATTCGGCCGCACGCCGGCGGGCGCGTACCTCAGGCGTAGCGGTGACGTAAACCTTTACGTCGGCATTTGGGCAGATGACGGTGCCGATATCGCGACCATCGAGCACCGCCCCGGGCGGTTTGGCAGCAAACTCGCGCTGAAATGAAAGAAGTGCGTCCCGCACCTCGGGGATAGCAGACACAATCGAGGCGGCTTCGCTGATGCTATGCGCCTTAAGTGCGATTTCGTCGAAATGCGAGGGATCGAGCGTCTTGGCTACCGCAGCGGCAGTGGCAACGTCGTTCGGACTTCGCCCCGCATCAATCAATGCCTTAGCGACGGCTCGATAGATCAGCCCTGTATCGAGGTGACGTAAGCCATAGTGAGCGGCGAGGCGCTTTCCGAGCGTCCCTTTGCCCGACGCTGCCGGTCCGTCGATCGCAATGATCATGTGAGATCCGCGCCTGCCGAGCGCATGAGTTCGACAAAACCCGGAAAGCTGGTGGCGATAAATGCACTATCATCGATGCGCACCGGATTGTCGGCGCCAAGGCCCATCACCAGTGCGGCCATGGCAATGCGGTGGTCCATATGCGTCTTGACCTCACCACCACCGGCCGGCCGGCCTTTGCCCTGAACAATCAGATCGTCGCCTTCGATTTCGGCGGTGACGCCATTGGCGCGTAACATGTCGGCGGTAGCGGTTAGACGGTCGGATTCCTTCACGCGCAACTCCTTCAGGCCGCGCATCCGTGTAGGCCCTTCCGCGAAAGACGCAGCCACCGCCAGAACTGGATATTCGTCGATCATCGACGGCGCGCGTTCGGCCGGAATGTCCACGCCCTTGAGCACGGAGGCACGCACGCGCAGATCGGCAATTTCCTCTCCGCCGTCATCGCGCTTTTCCAACGCTTCGATGCTGGCACCCATCTCACGCAAAGTGGTCAGCAGGCCGGTGCGCAAGGGGTTTGTCATGACGGCGTCGAGGATCAGCTCGGAGCCTGGCACGATCAGCGCGGCGACCAGAGGAAACGCTGCCGACGAAGGATCGGCTGGCACCACAACACTCGCCGGCTCGAGTTCAGGCTGGCCTTGCAAGATAATGCGCCGGCCATGCTCGCCGTACGGCTTGCTGCTCACCTTCGCGCCGAAATGCCTCAGCAATCGTTCGGTGTGATCGCGGGTCGCCTCCACTTCGATCACTGTCGTTTCGCCTGGTGCTGCAAGCCCAGCCAGCAGCACCGCCGATTTGAGCTGCGCCGATGCTACCGGCGTTTCATAGATGATCGGAATCGGGTCGGCGGTTCCCCGCAGCGTCAGCGGCAGTCGCCCACCGTCTGCGACGTGAACGACGCGCACACCCATCTTCTCAAGCGGATCGAGCACGCGTTGCATTGGCCGGCCACGCAAGGAAGCGTCGCCGTCAAAGGTAACGGTTACGGACGCGCCCGCTACCGCGCCGATCGCGAGCCGAACACCGGTGCCGGAATTGCCGAAATCGAGCATGCCAGCCGGCTGTGCGAACCCGCCAACGCCGACACCATGAACGCGCCAGGCATGATCCCCGGTGCGCTCGACACGAGCACCAAGTGCCCGCATTGCGTCAGCGGTGTGCAGGACGTCCTCGCCCTCCAATAGCCCGCTGATCGTCGTCTCGCCAACGGTCAGCGCTGCGAGGATCAGAGCGCGGTGAGAGATCGATTTATCACCCGGCACCCGGGCACGGCCCTGCATAGGGCTGCCTTGGCGGGCGGTTAGTGGCGTTAATTCTGCAGGGTTCACCGGGCGGTATCCTTAAAATCTGCGCCGTCCTACCACGCAGCCGCGCGCGTCGTCATCCGGGCCGCTTTTGGGCCCCAAGGGCATGGGTGCGCTATTGACAGGGGCCTTGCAACTAGCCAAGTGAAACACCGATTTAAACGACCCCCTGTCCCCGAGGAACCTCGACTGTGGCTAAACCTGATCTCGGCACCAAACGCGTCTGTCCCGATACCGGTCGTAAGTTTTACGACCTCAACAAGACACCGGTGATTTCGCCGTACACAGGCAGAGTTGTGCCAATCGTCGCGCCCGCGCCTCCGCGCGCTCGGCCTGAACCGGCAGCAGCGGCCCGGCCTGCGCCGGCGGCACAAACCGAAACCGTCGTGCCGGAGACCGCAGACGCCGAGTTCGTTTCGCTCGAGGACGCCGAGGCCGAGCAGCAGGGCAAGAAGCCGGCTGCGGCCGACGCCACCGCCGCGGCAGGCGAAGAGGAAGAGGTCGAGATCGGCGACGAAAGCATGGACGATGCCGCCTTCATCGAGGAACAGGAAGAAGGCGATGCCGACGTAACCGACATCATCGGCGAGTCGATCGAGAAGGAAGAGGAAACCTGATACATCCGCCGTTTCCCAAAGCGGCAGGTGAATTTATGAACCTGGGGCCATAGCTCAGATGGGAGAGCGCGTGAATGGCATTCACGAGGTCGGCGGTTCGATCCCGCCTGGCTCCACCAATCTTCGCGAGCTTCGGCTCGGCAAGCCGCTCACAGTGGGCGGCTTTTTTGTTGCAAAGCGTTCCGGTCAGCGCTGCTGACAAGTCACGCCGCCCTATTGCATGATGCGTGAAGAACCAGGGACCTGACATGCAAGGCAAGATTGCGCTCGAAGAACATTTCGCCATTGACGACACGCTTATGGATTCGAAGGGGTATTTTCCCGAAGATGTTTGGGTGGAAGTGCGCGATCGCGTTCTCGATCTGCATGACCGGCGTGTTCGTCTGATGGACGAGTTCGGCATTGAGATGATGATTCTCTCTCTCAACGCTCCCGCCATCCAGGCCATTGCTGATGCGAAAAGAGCCAACGACATCGCGCGAAAAGCCAATGACTATCTCGCCAATGCGATTCGAAAGCGGCCCGATCGCTTTCATGGGCTCGCCGCCTTGCCGCTACAAGACCCCGATCTCGCTATAAAAGAACTACGACGTTGCGTGAAGGAACTGGGCATGGTTGGCGCACTGGCCAACGGATTTTCGCAAGTCGGCGATGCCAACACCATCGCCTACTACGACCAAAAACAATACTGGCCGTTTTGGGAAGCGCTGGAAAAACTCGACGTCCCGTTTTATCTGCACCCGCGCAATCCGTTGCCGCAACACGCCAAGATCTACGACGGGCACGGTTGGCTTTTGGGACCAACCTGGGCCTTCGGCCAAGAGACTGCCGTTCATGCCCTGCGGCTCATGGGCTCGGGCTTGTTCGACCAGTATCCAAAGCTGCAAATCATTCTCGGGCACATGGGTGAAAACTTGCCCTTTGGCATGTGGCGCGTCGACAATACCAACGGCTGGATTCCAAACCGACACAATTATCCGGCGAAGAAAAAAATCGGCCACTATTTCCAGAACAATTTCCACATTACGACGTCCGGCAACTTTCACACGCCCGCCCTGCTCCACACGATGACGGTACATGGCGCTGACCGGATTATGTTTTCAACAGACTGGCCATTCGAAAACATCGACCACGCCGCCAAATGGTTCGATGCTGCCATCATAAGCGAAAACGACCGGATTAAAATCGGCCGTACCAACGCCATCAAACTGTTCAAACTTCCGCTGCGTTGATTCACCGCATGCGGTGATGATCGACCGCTGTCTTGTTCCACACCATCCCGTTGCCCGGGCGCGACGGCACCACCGCATGGCCGTCGGCAATAGCGAGGGGCTCTTCAAGCAGGACATTGGCCCAGTCGACATATTCGAGATAGTGACAGGTCGGCGTGGCAGCGAGCAGATGCGCGCTCACTTCGGGAAAAAGATGCGATGACATTTTGACGTCATGCGATTGCGCGATTTCCGCTGCCTGACGCCAGCCGGTAACGCCGCCAATCCGTTCCAGGTCGGGCATCACGTAGTCCGACGCACGCTGTTCGAGCGCCACTGTCATCGCAGTCGGCAATGAAAAATTCTCTCCGATTTGAATCGGGACTTTGAGTTCGCGCGCAAGCCGCGCGGCACCGGCATAGTCGTCGTGGCGGATCGGCTCTTCCAGCCAATAAATATTTCCAGCGTCGAGCGCTCGTCCGCGAATGAGTGCTTCGTCCACGCAGAGGGCCTGGTTATAGTCGACCATCAGCCGCACATCGTCGCCGATCCGTTTGCGCACCGCATGTACGGCCGCAATGTCGGCTTGGAGTGTGGGATAGCCCAAACGGAGCTTGATGGCGCGGAAGGCGCCTTGGAGCAGTTTCTCGGCTTCACTGGCGAGCGCACCGAGGTCGGCTGTGAGGCCAAGGCCGCAACTGTTATAGGCAGGGATCGGACGTGGCTTGGCACCGAGCAAAGTGGCGAGGGGCACACCGGACGCGATCGCAAGTGCGTCCCAACAGGCAACATCGAAACCCGCCATCGCCATCCGCACGATGCCCTGGACGCCGATCAGCGTGAAACGTCGTGCCAGCTTTGCCCAAAGTTCGGATGGCGTAAGCGTCTCGCCCTTAGTCAGACGTTCAACCTCGCCGAGCAGATTCATAATCGCAGGCGCCGCTGCACGCAGATAGCAGAACACGTAGCTGCGCCCCGTGACGCCCTCCTCGGTCTCCACATCGATCAGGAGCAATGGCGCCATGCGGATAGCGTCCGCGCTTGTACCCAATATGAAATTGAGCGGAACTTCGACCGGAATCCCACGGACAGCGCGAACGGTTAGTGAAGGAATTGAGGCCTGTTTAGGCATGAAACCCAGGGTTAGGAGCTCAACTATATCGTGTTTGGGTCGAATTCCTCTTGTTCTTGAACCTTTAACCCACCCTGCCCATATTACTCGTGATCTGCCGGCAGTCGCCGGCTGATTGGGGTGCCTGAAAGGGGCCCCGTCAAAGTCGCTTCAAGCGAGGGCTTTGAGACCAATGTCACGAGTTCCGTCCCTCTCCAGCCCATTCCTCCTGGGTTTCGATGAGATCGAGCGTGTGCTCGATCGCGTTGCCAAGGGGGCCGATGGCTACCCGCCCTACAATATCGAGCGGTTGCCGCGCGACGGGCAAAACCCGGAGCGGTTGCGTATCACGCTCGCCGTTGCCGGTTTCACTCGCGATCAGCTCGATGTCAGCATCGAGGAAAGCCAATTGGTGATCCGCGGGCGGCAACAGGACGACAAGACCCGCCAATACCTCCATCGCGGCATTGCCGCGCGTCAGTTCCAGCGCACTTTCGTACTGGCTGATGGCATGGAAGTCATGGGAGCGGACCTAAAGAACGGGTTGCTATCGATTGATCTGGTCCGGCCACAACCGGAACGGATCGTGAAAACGATCTCTATCAACGATCAGGAATGACGGACTCGTGAAGCAGGACTCGACCGCGT
>JBGQLL010000108.1:0-10470 GCA_041500065.1 Pseudolabrys sp. | reverse complement strand
CGCCGTTCCCTGCAAGCAAGGACTCATGCCCGAGACGATCACAGCGTCCAAGACCCATCTGCGCGCAGTGCGGTTGTGGCTGCTCACAGCGGCCGCAATGATCTTTCTGACGCTGGTGGTCGGCGGCGCGACACGGCTGACTGAATCCGGTCTTTCGATCGTCGAATGGAAACCGGTCGCCGGGGTGCTGCCGCCGTTTTCGGAAAGTGAGTGGCAGGCCGAGTTCACGAAGTACCAGGCCATTCCGCAATATCGCGAACTCAATCGCGGTATGGGCCTCGATGCATTCAAGGTGATCTATTGGTGGGAATGGTCACACCGGTTGCTGGCACGCCTGACCGGCGCCGTATTCCTCCTGCCATTTCTATATTTCCTGTGGCGCGGCGCCATTCCGCAAGGACTGCGCGGTCGATTGTGGGCGATTTTTTTCGCGGGCGGCGCTCTCGGCGCGGTCGGGTGGTGGATGGTCTCTTCGGGGCTCACGCAAGGCGTGAGCGTCTCGCAATATCGCCTTGCCTTTCATCTCACGCTGGCCGGCGCGATCTACGCGGCGATCCTGTGGACGGCGCAGCAGCTCGTGGAGCAAGGTCGAAAGGAGGCGCCGCCAAGCTTGCGCATCGGCGCGGTTGCGATCGCAGTATTGCTACTGCTGCAGATTTACCTTGGTGCCTTGGTCGCCGGTCTCGATGCGGGTCTCGTTTTCAATACGTGGCCGCTCATCGATGGCTCACTTGTTCCGACGGCGGAGCGTCTCTGGTTTATCGCACCAGCCTGGCGAAACCTGTTTGAGAATGCGCTGACCGTCCAGTTTGACCACCGCATGGTCGCTTATGTCGTTTGGTTATTGGCAATTTTGCACGCGTGTGATGCCTTTCGCGCAAGGCGTCATGTGCGCGGCGCTGTAGCTCTCGCTGGGGCGGTAACCTTGCAGGCTGGACTAGGGATCGTCACATTGCTGCACCAGGCGCCGATCCCGCTCGCCCTCGCGCATCAGTTGCTGGCAATCGTCGTATTCAGCATCGCGGTGATCCATGCAGAGCAACTGTCGCACCGCATGATTGTCTACGCGCTACAAACGGCCGGGGCGGAGCAAAACGCATGATCAAAAGTGAGACCAGGGACCAAGTTGCCGTCCTGACGCTGGTGCACGGCAAGGCGAATGCACTCGACATCGAATTCTGCAACGCAATTGCGGACCGCTTTGCCGATCTGCGCAACTCGGATGCGAAGGCAGTGGTGCTGACCGGGCAGGGTCGGATTTTTTCCGCGGGCGTTGATCTCAAGCGGTTGAGTGAAGGCGGCGCCGATTACATTCGAAAACTCCTGCCGGCCCTTCACCGCCTCTACGAGGCGGTATTTTACCATCCAAAGCCGGTGGTGGCAGCGGTCAACGGGCACGCCATTGCGGGCGGCTGTGTGCTCGCCTGTTGCGCGGACCGACGCATCATGGCGCGAGAGGTGGGGCGCATTGGCGTGACCGAAATCCTTGTCGGCGTGCCATTTCCGTCGCTGGCCTTGGAAATCGTACGGTTCGCGGTGCCCCCGCGCTATCTGCCGGAATTTACGTTGTCGGGGGCAACCTATGCGACCGACGAAGCGCTCAGGCGCGGCTGGATCGATGAAGTCGCTGAGCCGGAAGACCTTATGGAAGATGCGATGGCAGCCGCGCGGGAGTTTTCTCTGCTTTCGCCTGCGGCCTTTGCGCAGACCAAAATGCAAATCCGCCAGCCTGTCACCGAGCGATTACAAGCCAGCGCGAAAGCCACCGACAAGACAGTGACAGAAATCTGGACCGCACTGGCTACGCTCGCCTACATCCGCGATTATGTGGCGCGTACGCTGAAGAAATCTTAGCCGACTACTTGGCCTTCAAGGCCTGTTCGAGGTCGGCAATGATGTCTTCCTTGTCCTCCAGACCGACCGATAGCCGCACAACGTCGGGGCCTGCGCCCGCCTGGGTCTTCTGTGCGTCGGACAATTGCCGGTGCGTGGTGGACGCCGGGTGAATGATCAGCGAGCGCGTGTCGCCAATATTGGCAAGATGCGAGAACAACTTGACGTTCGAAACCAGTTTAACGCCGGCGTCGTAGCCACCTTTCAGGCCGAAAGTGAATACTGCACCGGAGCCCTTCGGCACGTACTTCTTGGCGAGCGAAGCGTACTTGTCGCCAGAAAGCCCCGGATAGCTTACCCAGGCGACTTCAGGACGTTTTGACAGCCACTCGGCGACCGCCAGCGTGTTATCGCAGTGACGCTGCATGCGCAGCGGCAGCGTTTCGATGCCGGTCAGGATGAGAAAAGCGTTGAACGGCGACAGCGCGGGTCCGAGATCGCGCAGGCCGAGCACACGGCACGCAATGGCAAAGGCGAAGTTGCCGAAGGTCTCGTGCAGGATAATGCCCTGATACTCGGGGCGAGGTTCCGAAAGCATCGGGTATTTCTTGTCGCGTGACCAGTTGAAGGTGCCGCCGTCGACGATCATTCCGCCGATCGAATTGCCATGGCCGCCAAGAAACTTGGTGAGCGAGTGCACGATGATATCCGCGCCATAGTCGATCGGTTTGCACAGATAGGGCGTTGCAAGAGTATTATCGACAATCAGCGGAACGCCTGCCTTGTGCGCGATCTTTGCGATCGCCTCGATGTCGGTGATGATGCCGCCCGGATTGGCGATCGACTCGATGAAAATGCATTTCGTCTTCGGTGTGACCGCTTTCTCGAACGAGTTGAGATCATCCGGGTCGGCCCAAACGACATTCCAGCCGAAGTTTTTGTACGAATGATTGAACTGATTGATCGACCCACCATAGAGTTTTTTCGATGCGACAAGTTCGTCGCCTGGCGTCATCAGCGCATGCATCACGACCACTTGCGCGGCGTGGCCGGAGGCGATGGCGAGGCCGGCGGTGCCGCCCTCGAGCGCCGCCACGCGTTCTTCCAGTACGGCGCAGGTCGGATTGCCGATACGCGTATAGATATTCCCGAAGGTCTGCAGCCCGAACAGCGCAGCAGCGTGATCGACATCGTCAAACACGAATGATGTCGTTTGATAGATGGGTGTCGCTCGCGCGCCCGTCGTGGGATCGGGCTTGGCGCCGGCGTGGATCGACAACGTTGCAAATCCCGGACTGCGTTCGGCGTCGACCATGGATCCTCCGGTCAAGTGTTGCAGGCAGGGCTTATGTGCCCACCTGGATGCGGCGGCGATTAGTGAGGCCGGACAGCCGCGGCGTCAAGGCGCTATCGGCCGCAACGGCAAACTCAACCCTTTTCGTCCTTTTCAGATGGCGGACTGAGGCGCATTCGCTGCACTCCCGAGCCTAAAGTTTGAGCGCGCCTTGATGACAGCGTGCGTGAGTTGACGCCCATCCACGAGATCTCGGAAGAAAGACGGCCATATTCAATCTTTGGGCAGCGGTTCATCACAACTTTCAGGCCGGCATCCTCGGCGAGTCTGGCGGCCTCGTCATTGCGCACTGTAAATTGCATCCAGATGATCTGCGGTGGCGGCTTAAGTGTGAGCGCCTCCTTCACGATTGGGAGCGCATGCTCGGACGTACGAAAAATGTCGACCATGTCCACCGGTTCAGGAATGTCGGACAGTTTTGCGTAGACCTTTTGCCCCAGGATGCTCTTTCCGGCCTGCCCGGGGTTGACCGGGATCATACGGTAGCCGCGTTCCATCAAATATTTGAATGCGAAATAGCTTGGCCGGTTGTCCTTCGGTGAAATGCCGACCATGGCGATCGTCTTCACGGTATTGAGGATGCCGCGAATATAGGCGTCGTTGTAAGCGTCGTGGTTCATGGGCACGAACATAGAAGCAGTGGCGGCAGAGCGGAAGGACGTAGGCCGGGACGACGATTTGCGGTCAGGAATGGGAATCGCATAGTCGTATCGAGATTGCCAACCGTGCCATTTGGTACCACTCCCGCGCGGCCCTTCCATGGTTGACCCGAACGCTCTGCAATTCCTCACTCAACTGACGCACTTGACGTATGACCTGTCGCTGCAAAGGCGACAGATGGATGTCGAA
Organism: Pseudolabrys sp.; assembly: GCA_041500065.1. Classification (GTDB taxonomy): domain Bacteria; phylum Pseudomonadota; class Alphaproteobacteria; order Rhizobiales; family Xanthobacteraceae; genus Pseudolabrys. The sequence goes on along the minus strand of JBGQLL010000108.1, from coordinate 6,434 downwards.
CGACACCGCGCGCAGGAGCTCGCGACCCCGCGCTATGCCGACCCCAAACGTCTCGTCCGGCACGGCTTCAAGGTCTATTCGCAGTCAGACGAAGACGGAATCATCCAGGAAATCTTCAACCGCATCGGTGCGACAAATCGCACGTTCATTGAATTTGGGGTTGAGACCGGCATTGAGTGTAATTCAGTCAAGTTGCTGGTTGAGGGCTGGAGTGGTCTGTGGATCGAAGCGTCGGCTCCTTATGCCGCAGAAATTCAAGACCGCTTCGGTTCATTCGTCGCCAATGGCAAGCTCGTGATCAGCCAAAATATGGTGACCGCGGAGAACATCAACGCGCTGTTCGAGTACGCCGGCGTGACGGGCGAAATCGATCTCCTGAGCATCGACATTGACTATAATGACTACTGGATTTGGAAGGCGATCACGGCCGTGAGCCCGCGCGTTGTCGTGATCGAATACAATGCGACGCTGCGGCCACCGATGTCGCTCGTCGTGCCTTATGATCCAGCGTGTATGTGGGACGGCACCAATTATTTTGGTGCAAGTCTGGAAGCGCTGGTGCGGCTCGGTCGCGACAAGGGGTACCGTGTGGTCGGCTGCAACTACGCAGGCGCAAATGCCTTTTTTGTGCGTAACGATGTTGCGGGCGATCGCTTCCTTGATCCGGCGACGTCCGAGGAGCACTACGAGCCGCCGCGATATTTCTACGCGATGCAGTCCGCCGGCCATCGTGCACGCCCGGGACCTTATGTAAGTGTCTAACGGTCGCCGTCGGCGGCGGTCGCGACATCGGGACGCGCGGCGAGGGCATCGCGCAGTCGTGCATTCTCGGTCTGCAACTCGTCGATCTTGGTTCGGACGGCGGCAAAAGCCTGCTCGATCTCTTCCTCGGTAAAACGCGTGACAATATGGGACGAGCAATTCACATCCCAGGCTTCGATCGTGAAAAGAATGGCGCGCTCAGGCCGCGCCTTATAGCCCTCGTCGAACAGGCGCGCGATGAGAGCAGGATCGTTTTCAATGACGCGCGCGCGGCCCCAAAGCTTGATGCGTTGACGTCGCCCGGGGTCCAGCAAAAACAGAAAGGCGCGATCGTTTTCGGACAGATTGGCGAGCGTGATGTACTGCCTGTTGCCGCGGTAGTCGGCAAAACCAAGCGTCTTGTCATCGATAACTTTGATAAAGCCCTTGGGCCCGCCCCGGTGCTGGATATAGGGCGCACCGTCCGCGGTCGCGGTAGCGATGAAAGCGGTATCCTGTTCGGCAATAAATTTTGCGAGCTCCTCCGTCACGCGATCGGGAAAGCCCTCAGCCATGCGCCGCTCGTATGCCTTCGCTGAACCACGGTCCGCCTGCGCCTGCTGCGCAGCCGAAGTGAAGACCCGACTGGAGTTGTTTCATGTGTCGTACTGCTATTCAGTCCGCTGCACTGCGGAACAAAGATACCCTCTCGCTGTTGCTCACGGTAGGGCCGCGCATGTTTGATTTGGGCAGGATTGCGGTGACAGCGACATAAGATGGTCATGCTGGTTTGCTGCGATACCAACGCTGAGGGGCGCCGCCTAGGTTGTGCACAAACAGGAGGCGTTCGATGTGTGACTACAGTCTTCACGACGTTGCATCCCGACCCGCCAAGGTCGGCGACAAGCTGATATCGACACAATTTCCTAATGCGATTACGCGCGGCTTTTCGGATCCCGCTCAGCCTCGCGAGGCCGTCTGCCTGCTGCCCGGGACAGAACTTGCGTTCGACAAAGAAGTCGAATGCGATGCTTCCTTCCGGTTCTTGCCCGCCCGGAAATCGCCCCACAAGGTGGCCCGCTTTCGGCAGGTCAATCTCAATCGGCCGGCAGCGCATCATGATGCGCTGGAGTTCCCCGATGGGAAGATCGTGCTGGTGACGGACCTCTGCGAGGGGCAAACCGCAACGGTGCTGCAGCTGCCAAGCACTGGGCGGCCTGCCAATGAGCAAGGCGAACAAGAAGCGCAGGAAAACGCCTCTCTCATTGCCTGATCCAGCAAACGTCAGAGAGCCGCCGGGCCACTGGCGGCTCTCTGGGGCGCTAAAATATCTTGTCGGCACTATACAGGGAAGCGTTGGCCCAAGGTATCAACGGTCTTCCCACTTGGGTTCGCGTTTATCGATGAAGGCATTCAGGCCCTCTTCGGCGTCGCGCGCCATTAAATTCTCTACCATGACTTCAGATACATACCGGTAGGCCTCAGCCAAGCTCATTTCTGCTTGCCGATAGAAGCCCTCTTTGCCGATCCGCACGATGTGGCTCGATTTGCCCGCGATCTTGCGCGCGAAAGCCAAGGCTTCCTTGCGTTCCTTCCCAGGCCCCACCACCCGGTTGACGAGCCCAATGCGATACGCGTCTTCGGCAGCCATGGAGTCGCCGGTCAACAGCATTTCCATGGCATGTTTGCGAGCAACGTTGCGGGACAGAGCGACCATTGGGGTCGAACAGAACAAGCCAATGTCTACACCAGGCGTTGCAAATTTCGCTTCGGTAGAAGCGACTGCCAAATCACAGCTCGCCACCAGCTGACAACCTGCGGCGGTCGCAACGCCTTGCACGGCCGCAACCACTGGCTGCGGCAGGCTGATGATTTGCTGCATCATAGCGCTGCACATTGTCATGATGTGGTGGAAATAGTCTCGGCCGCCGTCGGCATCGCTCCGCCGACTGGTGAGTTCCTTAAGGTCATGACCCGCGCAAAAAGCAGGGCCATTCGCGGCAAGCACCACAGCGCGGACAGTCTTGTCGTCGGCGATTTCAGTCAGAGTTTTGGACAGCGCGATGAGCAGGACTTCCGACAAACTGTTGCGAGCTTCGGGTCGGTTGAGCACAATTGTGGCGACGTCCTGGTCGCGGTCGCGCAACAGCACGGTGGCACCGGCAGTAAGAGCGGCCGCGGTCGGCGCATTCATAGGGCGTTCCTGGTCTCAATTTGCCGAACCTTAATCCGAAGCTGGACCCATGCAAGCTTGGAACGGCAGCCGGGGATTGGACCTGAATTGCCTGATTGACCTGATTGTGGCGCCGTCTATGACCAAGGCGCCGGATCGGCCGGCGAGGGGGGAACGTGCATGCCGGCTCCGGCTATGAATGCCGACCAGATCGCAAAACTGCTGCACGAGGTTTTTCCGCAGGCATTTTATCCCGGCTGCGGATTGACGATCGAGCGGGTCGAATACGCAAACATCCGCGTCAGGCGGCACTTTCAAGAAGGTTACATCCGGCCTGGCGGCACCGTTTCCGGGCCGACCATGATGGAGCTTGCCGATTTTGCGATGTACGTCGCCGTCTTTTCCGCCGTTGGTCCTCAGCCGCTCGCTGTCACCACAAATCTCAACATCAATTTCCTCCGCAAGCCGGGAAAGGGCGACCTGATTGCGGACGCCCGCTTGATGAAAGTTGGAAAGCGATTGGCAGTCGGGGAGGTCACGATTTTTTCAGACGGAACGCCTGAGCCGGTCGCCCATATAACCTCGACCTATTCGATCCCGCATACCGCCAACTAGCCGCAGGTATTAAATTACCATTCTCATAACTATCTGATTTAACATACTAAATATATTCCTATCTCCTTGACCGATCGCGATCGTCTCAGCTAGATACCGTCAGCGCGGATGGGGCGCGCTCAGGTGCAAGGACAGATTCATGAAGACTTTTTCGGCCAAGGCTGCCGACATCGAAAAAAAATGGGTGACGATCGACGCCACCGGACTGGTGGTCGGACGCCTCGCATCGATCGTGGCATTGCGTCTACGCGGCAAGCACAAGGTGACTTACACCCCGCACGTCGATGACGGCGACAACGTTATTGTCATCAACGCCGCCAAGGCAGTCCTGACCGGACGCAAGCGCGACAAGAAAGTTTATTACCACCACACCGGGTTTATCGGCGGCATCAAAGAGCGCACGGCCAAGGCCATTTTGGAAGGGCGCTTTCCAGAGCGCGTGGTCGAGAAGGCCATAGAGCGCATGTTGCCGCGCGGTCCGCTCGGACGTGTTCAGCTTGGAAACCTGCGCGTCTATCCTGGTCCTGAACATCCGCATGAGGCGCAGAAGCCGGAAAAGCTCGATGTGGCCGCTATGAATCGCAAGAACGTGAGGAGTGCCTGACCGTGGCCGAGACCGTGCAATCGTTGGAAGGTTTGGCGACTCTTAAGCCGGCTGCTCCCGAAGCGCCCAAATATGAAAAAAAGGTCGATGCGCAGGGGCGGGCCTACGCGACCGGCAAGCGCAAGAACGCCGTCGCGCGCGTATGGATTAAGCCTGGCTCCGGCAAGATCCTCATCAATACCAAGGCCGTGGAAGTGTTTTTCGCGCGGCCGGTGCTGCGCATGCTGATTCAGCAGCCGCTGATCGCCGCCAATCGTGGCGGACAGTATGATGTAACGTGCACGGTTTCGGGAGGCGGTCTGTCGGGGCAGGCTGGCGCAGTGCGTCATGGGCTCGCCAAGGCACTGACTTATTTCGAGCCCGATTTGCGCGGCGCGCTCAAACGCGGCGGGTTTCTTACCCGCGATCCGCGCGTGGTCGAGCGCAAGAAATACGGTCGAGCAAAGGCGCGGCGGTCCTTCCAGTTTTCGAAGCGCTAGTCGACCAACATCCTTACGAAAGGCGCGCCAAAAGCGCGCCTTTTTGTTTGCGGTTTTCCGATCGATCAATTTTTATCGAATTTGTTTACCCTACAGCTACGCGAATTTGGCCCACGGGGCGCGCGCGAACCTCATATTGGCTACACAAATTGATTACAATTCGAGGAAGTCTTTCGTCGAAGCCCACCTAATTGCGCAACGGAATCCTACTGCCACGGCGCTATTTTGCTGGCGTTGTTCGGCACAGCATGCGCGCCGGACGGCAGGTGGGAGCGCCTATGTTGCTAGTGGGTAACCTGCAATCTTCGAACTTGGATTTACCAACGCTGTCGTTGGTGGCCGTATGCATTTCCGGCCTGCTCGGCCTATTCCTGATCATTGACTGGCTGCAGCAGCGCAATGTCCGCGCACTCGCATGGTGGGGTTCGGCTTATCTGATCGGCGCCTCGTCGATGGCGCTTTGGAGCATGCCGACACCGTTGATCAAATTGCCGGCGGCAGTGCCCGGCGCTTTGACCTTCCTCGCCTGCGGCATGATCTGGAACGGGGTGCGGCTGTTCCAGGGTAGGCGTTTGCTGCCAAGCGCGACCTTCATTGGCGCCGCCGTCTGGTTGGCGCTCGGTCAAATTCCAGGCGTGTTGGAGAATGGCAATGGCCAGATCCTCGGCGCCCTGATCGTTCCAGCCTACACGTTCTTCATCGCCATTGAACTTTGGCGGGAACGGCGCAGGACGCGCTATTCGCGCGCCGCGGCGGTGGTGGTGCCATGCCTGCACGCAGGAATCTTTTTGATGCCGCTCGCCATGCACGCGTTCCTGCCTGCGGGACATAACGCCGCCTGGCTAACGGTTTTCACGCTTGAAACGATACTCTATGCGGTTGGCACCGCATTCATTGTGATGCTGATGGTCAAGGACTATCACGTCCATGTTTACCGCACCGCTGCGTGCACCGATCATCTGACCGGTTTGCTTAACCGCCGCGCATTTTTCGAAAACGCGCTTACTTTATGCACGCAGCAGGCCAAACGAGGCGAGCCGGTTGCGATGCTGATGTTCGATTTGGACCATTTCAAGTCGATCAATGACTGTTTTGGCCATGCCGTTGGTGACGAAGTATTGCGCCTTTTTGGGCAAGTCGCGCGAGCGAGTACCCGTGCCAACGACATCATTGCCAGGTTCGGTGGCGAAGAATTTATTGCGATTGTTCCTGGCGGACTGCAGAGCGTCACCAAAATCGCCGAGCGCGTCCGCTCCGGCTTTGAGGCTGCGGGTGCTGTTGTCGCTACCCATGCCGTGGGGGCGACCGTCAGCATCGGCGCCGCGACGTCTCACGAACCGGTCACGTCAATTGACGCGTTGATTGCGCGTGCGGACGCCGCGCTCTACCGCGCCAAGCATGACGGCCGCAACCGCCTGCATACAGCTGATGATGACGTCGCAAACGAGCGAGCGCGGCTCATCACGGCTGCACGCCGCGCCCGTGTATCGGCGACGGGATCCCTTCCGCAGTTTTCGCGGCGCAGGGCAGTCAGCTGACGGTATCCGAGAGACCCGGACGGTCTCGTCTCAACGTCTCATTTACCGTATTCGCGGTACCATGCGCCTATGTGGCGTTCCCAAGGCCATCCCGAGGCGCTTTCGCTCGAGCTCTATGCCGAGCGGGCAGGCAGCGCTTTGGCCTGCGCCTACTCAAACTCTGCTGAATTCGACGCGGCCCTGATAGCCGCCCGCCGTGCTGCCGGCGTCTATGGGCCCAAGCGCCATCGCCGACAAATCCTGGCGACCGCGGCCGGCATCGCCGCCGGGCTTATCTTTGTCGT
>JBGQLL010000107.1:0-10482 GCA_041500065.1 Pseudolabrys sp. | reverse complement strand
TCGGACCCGGCATGGTCCCCGCTTTTGTCTTGATAGCCGTAAACAGGCCTTATTTTCACCCTGTCTTAACCATCAGAAATGGTTTAAGGGGGTCCCACAGTTTTATTGGGTCTGCGCAATGTTCCATCAAGGTTGATGGAACGTTCGTTTAACGAACAGCCTGCTAGACCCACACGCCAGGTCCGGTCAGTACGCGTGAAATGGAGGCACCGGAATGATCGATATGAAGAAGATGATGCACGTCACTCGCCTGGCCATGGTCTTGGCCGCGGCTTTGACGATCTCGGCCTGCGCAAACAGGGCGGAAGACGCGCAGGCGAATGCCGCAGGCGCGGCGACGCCAGGTAGCCAGCAGGACTTCGTCGTCAATGTCGGCGACCGTGTGTTCTTTGAAACCGACTCATCCGAGCTCACGACGCAGGCGCGCGCGACGCTCGACAAGCAGGCGCAATGGCTGACGAATTATGTCCAGTACAGCCAGTTTACGATTGAGGGCCACGCGGACGAGCGCGGCACGCGCGAGTACAACATCGCGCTGGGTGCCCGCCGTGCGCAGGCTGTGCGCGACTATCTGACGTCGCGTGGCATCCAGCAGCAGCGCATGCGCACCATCTCGTATGGCAAGGAGCGGCCGGTCGCGGTTTGCAATGACATCTCCTGCTGGTCGCAAAACCGCCGCGCCGTCACTGTCCTGGGCGCAAGTTCGTAGAGGCTGATTGCCGCGCCGTCATGCCCGGCTTTATGCCGGGCATCCACGTCTTCCTTTGAATAGCCAAGCAAGACGTGGATGGCCGGGACAAGCCCGGCCATGACAAAATGGGTAATTCGGTGCCCAGTCACAATTTCGACGCAGCGCGCCTTATGTTACCCTCACGGGGCAAACGGCCGCTGCCGGTCATCATCATCTGACATGACGCGTTTACGACCATCATCTGGAACCGCGGCATTTGCCGCACTTTCGCTGTTGCTGCTGGCGGGCTCCGCGCTGGCACAGGACCAGCGTGGGTCGGGCAATTTCCTCGACAATCTGTTCAGCCGCGGCGAGCCGCCGGCGCAATCGCGCCAGTCAGCTCAGCCGGCCCCATCGGGCCGGGTCGCGCAATCCGATCCCGGCGACCTTTCGGTTCGGCTCGACCGCATGGAAAGCGCCCTGCGCCAGCTGACCGGAACCATCGAGCAGCTTCAGTATCGCAATCAGCAGCTCGAGATGCAGCTCAAGCGCATACAGGACGATACCGAGTACCGCTTCCAGCAATTGGGATCACGGGGCGGGCCTGCGCCGGTGCCGCAGGCAGCGCCAGTCGGTCCCGGAAACGCGCCGCCGGTGCCGAATCCCGGACGACGCTCCGATGTATTCGATCCTTCGCAGAATCCAAATGCGCCGGGAGCGCCGCGAACGTTGGGCAATCAAGCGGCGATCGCCGCGCCCGAACCAATGCAAGACAATGGAACGCCGGTCGGCGCGCCGGGCGGGCGTGGTGCCGGTGCACCGCTCGATCTGTCGACTGTGGCCGGCAACAACAATTCACCGCCGCCGCAATCGGTTGCGCCGCCTTCGGCGGTCGCCTCGGCCGCTGCCGTGCCGGTGCCCGTGCCTCAGGTGGCGGCTCCATCGCCCCCGCCGCCGCCGCAGCAAGTAAGGCCCGCGGTTCCCAACGCTCCCGCCGGTCCACAACTTGCGACGTTGCCACCGTCAGCTTCGCCGCAGGACGAATACGACATGGCCTATGGCTACGTTTTGCATAAGGACTATTCGCTCGCCGAACAGGCATTCCGCGATTTTCTGAAGAAATATCCGAACGAGCGCCTGGTGCCGGAAGCCCAATACTGGCTTGGCGAAAGCCTCTTCCAGCAACAACGCTATCGCGATGCTGCGGAATCGTTCCTGGGGGTCTCGACCAAGTTCGAACGCGCCGGCAAGGCACCTGACGCCCTGCTGCGCCTGGGTCAGTCGCTCGCCGCGTTGAACCAGAAGGAAGCTGCGTGCGCCACGCTTGCCGAAGTTGGGCGCAAATATCCGCGCGCCTCCACCGGCGTTAAGCGCGGCGTTGAGCAGGAACAGAAGCGTGCGCACTGCTGAGACGAAAGTCGTCTCGGTGTCGGAAGCAAAAGCTCTCTTCTCCGGTCTGCAAGCTTTTCCCGCACTCGTGCTGGCGGTATCCGGCGGTCCGGATTCGACGGCGCTCATGGTGCTCGCCACGCGCTGGCGCGATTCACTGAAAACGAAACCGAAGTTGATCGCCGTCACGATCGACCACGGCTTGCGCAAGGAATCCAAACGCGAGGCGGCCGGGGTCGCGCGCCTCGCGCGCAAACTCAAGATCGCGCACCGCACGCTGCGTTGGAATGGAGGTAAGCCTTCAACCGGCGTGCAGGAGGCGGCGCGTGCCGCTCGCTACCGATTGCTCGGTGATGCCGCCCGCGCGGCAGGAGCCAAGCACATCCTTACGGCGCACACGCTCGACGATCAGGCCGAGACTGTGCTGATCCGTATGGCGCGCGGCAGCGGGCTGACAGGGCTCAGGGCGATGGCCAAAGTGAGTCCTCTTCGCGTGGCACAGCGGGCAGGGGACGCGGAGATCTATTTGGTGCGTCCGCTGCTCGACGTTCCGAAGTTGCGGCTGGTCGCTACGCTGCGCGCGGCGAAAATTGATTACGCCGACGACCCCTCCAATCGTGATCCGCGCTTCACTCGCGTGCGGCTGCGCGGCCTGATGGATGCGCTCGCGCACGAGGGTCTCGATGCGCGCCGGCTGACGCAGCTCGCGCGCCGGCTCAAACGGGCGGACGCCGCGATCGAGGCCGCAGTCGACCGCGCCACAAGCGAACTGGCGGTGGCGTTGTCGGCCCAAAACCCGATCGTCATTGAGGCGCGCGGCTTTGCCGAATTACCTGCGGAAATCGCGCTCCGGCTGCTCGGCCGTGCTGTGGCCGAGGCGGGCGATGAGGGGCCAGTCGAGCTCGGCAAGCTTGAGGCACTCAAATCGGCCCTCGATGCCGCGCAAAACACAGCTAATAGACGCTTTCGCCGGACGTTGGCCGGCGCGATTGTGACGCTGGGGGGCCATCAACTTACTGTCGAAAGGGCGCCGTCGCGCGGTCGCAAGCTTTTAACCACGCGCGGACCTGGTCGTCTCAGCCATGCGAAAACGCGCTAGAATATTAAGATTCGAGGGCTTTTCTTGGGGACCGGTGCTGCCTACATTGGTGAACAGGTCCGACGTGATGTCGCCACGAAACGGATGCATAAGTCATATTGCCGCGGGGAACGTTCGCGGCGGGGTCAGGACGCCTGATGAACGCTAATCTCCGCAACTTCGCCCTTTGGGTGATCATCGTCCTGTTGCTGCTGGCGCTCTTCACGCTGTTCCAGAATCCGGGTCAGCGCACCACCGCGCAAGATATCTCATTCTCGCAACTGTTGACCGAGGTCGATCAGGGCCGCGTACGCGACGTGGTGATCCAGGGTCCCGAGATCCACGGCACATTCGCGAACGGCACGAGCTTCCAGACCTATGCACCGAACGATCCTGGTCTGGTGCAGAAACTTTATTCGAAGGGCGTGACGATCACGGCGCGGCCACAGCAGGACAATGTCCCGTGGTTTGTCTCGCTGCTGGTGTCGTGGTTGCCCTTTATCGCGCTGATCGGTGTTTGGATTTTCCTGTCTCGCCAGATGCAAGGCGCAGGCGGCAAGGCACTCGGCTTCGGCAAGTCGCGTGCAAAGCTGCTGGCCGAAGCGCATGGCCGCGTCACCTTCGATGATGTCGCCGGCGTCGACGAAGCCAAGCAGGACTTGCAGGAGATCGTCGAGTTCCTGCGCGATCCCGGTAAATTCCAGCGCCTCGGCGGCCGCATCCCGCGCGGCGTCTTGCTGGTCGGCCCACCGGGCACCGGCAAGACTCTGATCGCACGCGCAGTTGCCGGCGAGGCCAACGTGCCGTTCTTCACCATTTCCGGTTCCGACTTCGTCGAGATGTTCGTCGGCGTCGGCGCGAGCCGCGTGCGCGACATGTTCGAGCAGGCCAAAAAGAACGCGCCCTGCATCATCTTCATCGACGAAATCGATGCGGTCGGCCGTCATCGCGGCGCCGGTCTTGGCGGCGGCAATGACGAGCGCGAACAGACGCTCAACCAGTTGCTGGTGGAGATGGACGGCTTCGAAGCCAACGAAGGCATTATTCTTATTGCGGCCACCAACCGCCCCGACGTCCTTGATCCGGCGCTGCTGCGTCCCGGACGTTTCGACCGTCAGGTCGTGGTGCCGAACCCCGACGTGGTCGGCCGCGAGAACATCCTGAAGGTCCACGTGCGCAAGGTGCCGCTGGCGCCCGACGTGAACCTCAAGACCATTGCACGCGGCACGCCCGGCTTCTCCGGCGCCGATCTCATGAATCTGGTGAACGAAGCGGCGTTGATGGCGGCGCGGCGCAACAAGCGCATGGTCACGCAGGCTGAGTTCGAAGACGCCAAAGACAAGGTGATGATGGGCGCCGAGCGCAAGTCGCTCGTCATGACCGACGAAGAGAAGATGCTGACTGCCTATCACGAGGGCGGCCACGCTCTCGTCGCGCTCAACGTCAAGGCGACCGACCCGGTGCACAAGGCAACCATCATTCCGCGCGGCCGCGCGCTTGGCATGGTCATGCAATTGCCCGAGCGCGATAAGCTATCGATGAGCCGCGAGCAGATGACGTCCCGTCTCGCCATCATGATGGGCGGGCGCGTCGCCGAGGAAATGGTATTTGGCCGGGAAAAGGTGACGTCGGGGGCCGCCTCCGACATCGAGCAGGCGACCAAGCTCGCCCGCCTGATGGTCACGCGCTGGGGCCTGTCGGACAAGCTCGGCACCGTCGCTTATGGCGAGAACCAGGACGAGGTTTTCCTCGGTTACCAGGTGTCGCGCCAGCAAAATATTTCGGAAGCGACCGCGCAGACGATTGACGCCGAGGTCCGCAAGCTAGTCGAGGCCGGCTATGCGGAGGCGACCCAGATTCTCACGGAGAAGCGCGCCGATCTTGAAGTTCTGGCCAAGGGCCTGCTTGAGTTTGAGATGCTGACCGGCGACGAGATCATCGATCTGATCGCGGGCAAGCGGCCGGTGCGTGAATCGGTGATCGAGCCGACCACACCGCGTTCGTCGGCAGTGCCGCCGTCCGGCAAGCCGCGTCCGCGGCCTGAGCCGCCGTCGGGCGAGGTCGCTCCGCAGCCGCAGGGCTAGTTCCTTCCGCGGGTGATGTTATTAAGGCCGGGCCCTTCGCCCGGCCTTTGTTTTTGCAACCTCGCATTCGTCATGACCGCATCCGGATCACCATCGGAGAGGCCCAATTGGTCCGGCTTCATGCTGGGATTGCGGCGGGGGCTTCCGGTAACGCCCGGCATCATGGCGTTCGGGCTGGTCGTCGGCGCCGCGGCGGCGCGGCAAGGCCTTTCGTTCTTCCAAAGCCTGGCGATGAATTTCTTGGTCTGCTCCGGCATTGCCCAGCTCGTTGCCCTGGAAATTTGGCCGCGCGTTCTCACCTGGAGCGCGGTCATAACGATTGCCCTGCTGACAGCCGTTATTGGCGCGCGTCTGTTTCTGATGAGCGTGGCGATGCGCCCCTGGTTCGGCCAGCGGCCGGCGTGGCAGGCTTACACGGGGTTATTTTTTCTCACCGATGCGACATGGCTGATTGCCATGCGCTATCGCACTGAGGGCGGCCGGGATTTCGCGGTTTATTTTGGCGCCGCCACCACCATCATGACGGGTTGGCTGGTGGCCACCGGCATCGGGTATTTCCTCGGCGGCTTCATCGTCGATCCGGCACGATACGGACTCGATCTCGTGATGCCGGCATTTTTCGCCGCGATGCTTGTCCCGCTATGGACAGGCGTGCGCCACGCCTGGGGCTGGGTTATCGGAGGAATCGTTGCGGTCGTCGTCGAGCGCCTGGTGCCCGGCTGGTGGTTCATCATGGCGGGGTCGATCGCCGGCGCCATCGCGGGTGGTTATATCGACGAGCAGGCCGAATGAACTCCGATCTGGGCACATTCGGCATCTGGATGGTCATCGCCGCGATGGCGGGGGTGACCTACGCGATCCGTGCGGGCGGCTTCTGGCTCATGGGATATGTGCCGCTGACGCGCCGCGTGCGCAGCATCCTCAACGCGCTACCGGGAGCCGTCATCATGTCAATTATTTTGCCGCTTGCCGTGCGCGGCGGAACCGCCGCCGCCATCGCGGTTGTCACCTCGCTGGCTGTGATGGCGTTGCGCCGTAACGACCTTCTGGCCGTGATCTGCGGAATGGGAGCGGCTGCATTCGTGCGTGCGCTTACGCTCTGAGGAACGGCGATGTCTTTGCAAAACCGGGTCGATCCGTTCGGTGCGCTATTTGCGTCGCGGGCCCGCGGGACGTTGATGGGCAATCGCGGCGGCCGTTTTCACACCGACGATCAAAACTTGACCAGCCGCCGTTGGGCGTCGCGGCAGTGGATCTGCTGCGTGCTCGAATTCAAGAATCGGCAGCGCGACGTCTGGGGCCGCTATTACACGGAATTGTTCTTTCTCGATGAGGTCACGGCGTTCGCCGCCGGCCACCGGCCGTGCTTCGAGTGCCGCCGTAAGGATGCTGAACGATTTGCGACGTTGTTCTCGGGCAAGACGATGCGCGCATCGGCGCCGTCGATGGATGAGGCTCTTCACGCCGAACGGCTGGATGGCAAAGGCAAACGCATGCATCGCCGCAAGCTCGACACGCTGCCGGATGGTGCGATGGCCGTGCTCGATGGCGAAAGTCTTGCCGTACGAGGCAAACAGTTATTGCGCTGGACGCCTTCGGGATACGCGGAGTCAAAGCCGCGCCCGCGCGGCATCCAGGTCGACGTGCTGACGCCGCCGTCGATCCTTGCCGTGCTTGCGCGAGGTTATGCGCCGATCTGGCATCCAAGCGCAGCCCGTTGAAGGGCGTGGCGATGTACCGTGTCGGGCTATGATTCAAATCAATTCGCGCGCGCCGCAAGCATGCCAAAGGTTTGACTTGAGAGTTTGCCAATGCCGATCCCCGCCGCTCTGAAGCGCCGCCGCGAGTACGCCGGTCCGGCCTTATTTGCCTACGGATTCCGTCCATTTTTTCTCGCTGCGGGCTTATGGGCGGTGTTCGGAATCCTGTTTTGGTTGCCGCAATATATGGGTGTGTTCACGCTCCCGACGCATCTCACCGCGATCGATTGGCACACCCACGAGATGCTGTACGGTTATGTCGCTGCAACGGTCGCCGGGTTCCTGCTCACCGCCATCCCGAACTGGACAGGCCGCCTGCCTGTGAGCGGCTGGCCGCTCGCGGGCCTCGCATTCCTGTGGCTCGCCGGCCGCGCCGCCATCCTGTGGTCAGCGAAGACCGGCGGGGTTGCGGCGGCCCTGATCGACGCGAGCTTTCTGATCGCGCTCGCGATTGTTACGGCGCGCGAAATTATCGTGGGAGAGAACTGGCGCAATCTGCGCGTTCTGGTCATTCTCGGCGTGCTCATCGTAGGCAATATCGTTTTCCACGCCGAGGTATTCCTCAAAGGATCGGCCGACTACGGTAACCGCATCGGCATTGCGGCAGTCATACTGCTCATCTCTTTGATCGGCGGTCGCATCGTGCCGAGTTTCACCGGCAACTGGCTCGCACGCAACAATCCTGGCCGGCGGCCGGTGCCATTCTCGCGCTTCGACTTGGTGACGATCGCGACAAGCGCGATTGCGTTGTTAGGTTGGATCGGCGCACCGGCGCATCCCATCACGGGCGCGCTGCTGCTGATCGCGGGATGCTTGCAGTGCGCGCGTCTTGCGCGCTGGGCCGGCGACCGCACATTTGCCGACCGTCTGGTGCTGGTGCTGCATGTCGGTTACGCCTTTGTGCCGCTGGGATTTTTGCTGATGGGTGCATCGGCGTTCTTCAGCGCGATCCCGCCGAGTGCCGGCGTGCATGCCTGGACTGCGGGCGCTATTGGTCTCATGACGCTGGCGGTAATGACACGGGCGACGCTTGGCCACACGGGTCAGTCATTGCAAGCCGGACCTGCAACGCAGGGCATCTACGTTGCGATGCTGGCTGCGGCGCTGGCTCGGATCATCGCGGCCTTTGTTGGATCGATTGAACTCCTTGAATTTGCCGGCCTCGCCTGGATTGTCGGCTTCACGCTATTTGTGCTGGTCTATGGTCCGCTGCTTGTGACCAGCAAACCGGCGTGGGCCGAAACCCGCTGCTAGTTCAAGGCGGTTCGATTGGCGGGATGCTGGTCGCAGCCGGAACGCGGCGCGCCCAGGCGAAAAACACAATCGCCGACATGATCACCAGCATGGCGATGACAATGGCAACGCAGGCCTGCCAGCCGCCGATCGTCCATGCGGCGCCACCGAGTGCGGCACCGAAGCTGCCGCCGATATAGAAGCTGGTGACATAGAGCCCGACCGCCGACGAGCGCCCGGCTTTGGCAGTGACGGTGACATAGCCGGTGGAAACCGCCTGGCATATCAGGCCGCAGCCGGCGCTGAGCGCCAGCCCCGCGATAATCAGTGGCAGTGAAGGGGCAAGCGTCAGCGCGATTCCGACGGCCCAGACGGCGATAACGCGCACCGTGAACCGCCGTCGTCCGAACCGCCCGACAGCCCAGCCGGTCCATGGCGTGAGCACGGAACCGGTGAGATAGACGACGAAGATCGCGCCGAGCCAGCTCGCTGAAAGGTTGAACGGCGGTGCCGCCAGATAAAAACTTACATAGGTGAAAGTTGTGATGAAGTTAAACAACACCCCGAAGCCGACTGCGTAGGTCGCGATCAGCTGGCCATTGCGCAAATGCGCAAGCATCTGCTTGCCGGAGGCGAGCAGGCCTTCGGAGCGCACGAATTTGCGCTCATGCGGCAAAAGAAACGCAACCACGATTGCGCCGGCAAAGGCGATTGCCGCGAGCGCCATAAAGCCTGCGCGCCAGCTGATCAAATCGGCAAGCAGGCCGGTGAAAAGTCGGCCACTGAAGCCGCCCAGGCTTGATCCGGAGGAATAGATGCCGGCTACGGTCGTCGCCTCGTGGCGCGGCAATTCATCACCGATATAGGCCACCATGACCGCAAAAATCGGCGGCAGCACCATGCCCTGCACGGCGCGCCAGAAGATGAGCGCTGGCAGGCTGCTTGAGAGGCCAACCATCACGGTCGGAACGACCAGCACGAACATCGCCGCGACGATCACCCGTTTGCGGCCCAGCACATCGGCGACCGTTCCGGTGAAGGGGGCTGTGAGTGCCACGGCCAGCGTGCTTACGGTGATAATGGTCGAGACTTCGGCTGCGCCTGCACCAAATTCCTGCGACAACAGCGGCAGAATCGATTGCGGCGAATAAAGATTGATGAAGGCGCAATAGCCGGCGATTCCGGCCGCGAGCCTTACGGCAAGAGCATGTCGGGATTTCGCGGTCGTCATCCTTGCACCGCCAACAGGCGTTCTCGGCCAAGCTATGCATGTGTTTTGCGCCAAATGCCACCGGACGCGCGGCGGAACAGTGAGGCCCGCAACGCATAGCTCGCTTACTTCCGGTCGAGCATTGCCTCGGCGCGGATCAAAGTTTCGTCCGGCGTGCCGGAGGCATCGACTTTCGACCACTTGATGTGGCCGAGATCGAACTCTTCCTGTTTGCGCGCAATAGTCGAGTCGGCGTCCGAAGCGTCGCTGGCGCGGCTGCCAACACGGGTGAGGCGGGTTTCGAGATTGGCGGTGAGGAACAGGCCCTGGAAGGCGGCAGTCCCTGCGGATTTTGCGATGTCGGCCCGCTCGCCTGGCTGCGCGAATACGGCGTCCACGACAACCGAGTGACCGGCCGCCGTCGCGCGGCGCGCCTTCTCTGCCAGCGCTGCATAAACCTTTGCTGTGGTTTCCGCCGAATAGGCTTTTTCTGGGAGCCGTTCGGTCTCGCCCACGCCAGACAGTGCCTTGCGTTCGACATCGCTGCGCAGCACCACCGCGCCGGGTAATGGCGGCAGGACAGGCGCCAACGCGCGCGCGAGCCGTGACTTTCCGGTGCCGGACAATCCACCGATCGCAATCAGCCGAGCTTTGGCTGGCGTCAGCAATTTTTGCGCCAGCGCAGCATAGTCGCGCGCGCTATGCGTAAGCTCTGGCTGCGATCCGTCCTGCCGGAGCCGCGCTGCGGTCACTTTGGCGCGGATGGCCGCGCGGATCGACATGAACAGCGGCAGCGCTGCAAGTGCATCGAGATCGTGAATGCGCCGGGTATCCGCCAGATAGCGATTGAATACAATATTTGCTGCGCGATGAAGTCCACGCTCGATCAGGTCCATCAGCAGAAAGGCCAAGTCGTAAAAAACGTCGCAGGTGGCAATGCGAAAATCGAATTCAATGGCGTCGAAAAGCACAGGCTTATCATCGATGAGCACGATGTTGCCCAGATGCAGATCGCCATGGCACCGCCGCACCAATCCGGCGCGTTCGCGCAATTGCAG
>JBGQLL010000106.1:0-10540 GCA_041500065.1 Pseudolabrys sp. | reverse complement strand
TGTCGCGGTCTTCGGCGCTTGCCTCGAAGGCCACGGGTTTCCCGATCGCCAAGGTCGCGGCCAAGCTCGCCGTCGGCTACACGCTGGATGAGCTAGCGAACGAGATCACCGGCGGCGGCATCGCCTACAACAAGGCCGAGTCCATCGACATCGTCGAAGGCGGTATCGATGCTTCGCCAACCAGCGAAGTGCTGATCGAAGAGTCGGTTCTGGGTTGGCAAGAGTTCGAGATGGAGGTGGTGCGCGACAAGAAAGACAATTGCATCATCATTTGCTAGATCGAGAATGTCGATCCGATGGGCGTGCACACGGGCGACTCGATCACGATCGCGCCCGCACTGACGCTCACCGACAAGGAATACCAGATCCTGCGCGATGCCTCGATCGCGGTGTTGCGCGAAATCGGAGTGGAGACCGGCGGCTCCAATGTACAATTCGCCATCAATCCGGTCGATGGCCGGCTGGTGGTCATCGAGATGAATCCGCGCGTGTCGCGCTCGTCCGCGCTCGCCTCGAAAGCGACCGGATTTCCGATCGCCAAGGTCGCCGCCAAACTCGCAGTCGGCTACACGCTCGACGAAATCGCCAATGACATCACAGGTGGTGCAACGCCGGCGTCGTTCGAGCCGACGATCGATTACGTCGTCACCAAAATCCCGCGCTTTGCTTTCGAGAAATTCCCCGGCGCATCACCGGTGCTCACCACATCGATGAAATCGGTGGGCGAAGCGATGGCGATCGGACGTACCTTCCAGGAAAGCCTTCAGAAAGCGCTGCGTTCGCTGGAGACGGGATTGACCGGCCTGGACGAAATAACGATCGAAGGCTTCGACGCAGCCAAAGGCATCGAGGACACCGACAACAAGGCCGCGATTCGTGCGGCCCTCGGCACGCCGACGCCTGACCGCCTGCTCAAGGTCGCGCAGGCCATGCGGCTCGGCGCAACCGACGAACTCATTCACAATGCCTGCCGCATCGACCCCTGGTTCCTCGCGGAAATCCGCGGGCTGGTGGAAATGGAAGCCGAGATCAAGACCAAGGGTTTGCCGACAACCGCCGGCCCCTTCCGCCGTCTAAAGGCGATGGGCTTTTCCGACAAGCGCCTGGCGAAGCTGACTGACACCGACATGGAAACCGTCACGGCCAGGCGGCGCAAGCTCGGCGTACGGCCTGTGTTCAAGCGCATCGACACCTGCGCCGCCGAATTCGCCTCGCCCACGGCCTATATGTATTCGACCTACGCGGCGCCGTTCGCCGGGGTCACGGCGGACGAAGCCGCACCATCGGACAAAAAGAAGGTCATTATTCTCGGCGGCGGGCCGAACCGCATCGGCCAGGGCATCGAATTTGACTATTGCTGCTGCCACGCAGCCTTTGCGCTGAAGGAAGTCGGCTACGAGACCATCATGGTCAACTGCAATCCGGAAACGGTGTCGACCGACTACGACACGTCCGACCGGCTCTATTTCGAACCGCTCACGCCCGAAGACGTGCTGGAGATCATCGATACCGAGTGCTCTAACGGCACGCTGCATGGCGTGATCGTGCAGTTCGGCGGCCAGACGCCGCTCAAACTCGCCGAACCACTGGAAAAAGCCAAGGTCCCGATCCTCGGCACTTCGCCCGACGCCATCGATCTCGCGGAGGACCGCGACCGCTTCAAGAAATTGCTCGACAAGCTCAAGCTCCGTCAGCCTCAGAACGGCATTGCCAACTCACCGCATGCCGCTCGCGCGATCGCTGATGAAATCGGTTACCCGGTCGTGATCCGTCCATCCTACGTGCTGGGCGGGCGCGCTATGGAAATCGTACGCGATGGTGCCCAGCTCGATCGCTATGTCGCGCGGCTTGCCGGCGATCTCGACCGGCCAAGCGAGCTGGTGGTGTCAAAGAAAAGCCCGTTGCTGATCGATCGCTATCTGTCCGATGCTACCGAAGTCGACGTCGATTGTCTCGCCGATGGCAAGGACACGTTTATCGCGGGCATCATGGAACACATCGAGGAAGCCGGCATCCACTCCGGCGATTCCGCCTGCGCGCTGCCACCGCACTCGTTGAGTGACAAGACGATCGCCGAATTGGAACGGCAGACTCGCGCGCTTGCGCTCGCGCTCAATGTCGGTGGGCTGATGAACGTGCAATACGCCATCAAGGATGGCGAGATTTATGTGCTCGAGGTCAATCCGCGTGCGTCGCGCACGGTGCCTTTCGTCGCCAAGGTCATCGGCCTCCCCGTCGCCAAGATCGCCGCTCGTGTCATGGCTGGCGAAACGCTCAAGTCCTTCCATCTGAAAACCACCCGTCCCAAGCACCGCGCGGTGAAGGAAGCGGTCTTCCCGTTTGCCCGCTTCCCTGGCGTCGACACCGTGCTTGGCCCTGAAATGAAATCGACCGGCGAAGTGATGGGAATCGACGGGTCGTTTGAAATCGCCTTCGCTAAAAGCCAGATCGGTGGCGGGACGAACCTGCCACGGAGCGGGACCGTGTTTGTGTCGGTCAAAGATTCCGACAAACCGCGCATTTTGCCGGCGGTCAGGCTCCTGGCTTCACTCGGCTTCAAGACAATTGCGACCTCGGGAACCCAGAGGTATTTGGCGGAACAGGGCGTTGAGACAGCCAAGATTAATAAAGTGTTGGAAGGCCGGCCCCATATCGTGGACGCCATCAAAAACGGCGGTGTTCAGCTGGTTTTCAATACGACCGAGGGCGCTGCAGCATTGGCCGATAGCCGTTCCCTGCGCCATGCGGCCCTCTTGCATAAAGTGCCGTACTACACCACTCTTTCAGGGGCCGTCGCTGCGGCGCAGGGCATTAAGGCCTATCTCGAGGGCGACCTCGAGGTGCACACGCTGCAAAGCTACTTCGGCGGACGGGGCTGAAGGCCTTTTGGTCGGTAAGACCCGGGCGGCGGCACGAGTAAGGCCGGCAAATTGCGTGTCGCGGCATCAGGTGAGGCTGGCCGCGACAGGACTTTTTTGACCAGCCCTCGTTAACATGACTCCGGTTTCGCGGGTGACCGTGGCCGGAGTCGTATTGCGAGTCGATTTAACGGGGTTTCGAAGGCGAAAGGGGCTTGGCGGCGCTGAAAGTCGTTCAGTTGGATCGGGCGCCCGTCAGGAGGAGATGAGACGATGGAAAAAATTCCAATGACCGCCGCCGGCTATGCCGCGCTCGAGTCCGAGCTCAAGCATTGCCAGCAGGTCGAGCGGCCCCGCATCATTCAGCAGATCACCGACGCACGTACGCACGGCGATCTGTCGGAGAACGCTGAGTACCATGCCGCCAAAGAAAGTCAGTCCCTTAACGAAGGCCGCATCGCCGAGCTTGAGGACAAGCTGGCGCGCGCTGATGTCATCGACGTTTCCAAACTGTCAGGTGAATCGATCAAGTTCGGCGCGACAGTCACTCTGGTCGACGAAGACACTGACGAGAAGAGAGTCTGGCAGATCGTTGGCGAGCCGGAAGCCGATGCCAAGAAAGGCCGAATTTCGGTCACGTCCCCGCTCGCCAAGGCGCTGATCGGCAAAACCAAGGGCGCCTCGGTCGAGGTCAACACGCCCGGCGGCGCCAAAGCCTACGAGATCAAAAAGGTCGAGTGGCGCTAACGTCGCGTTCGCAGCAGGTATTCGCTAATACTATCCACCGGAGAGAATCGTAGCCTTCTTCTGCTCGTACTCATCTTTTTGGATTTCTCCACGCGCAAAGCGTTCGCTGAGAATCTGCAACGCCGAGTGGCCATGGGCACGCCATGGCAATTCCCAACCATGCAGGCCGCCGCTCGATGGCCGCCGAACAATGAAGAAGATCGCCGCGAAAATGACGATCATGAACAGCATCATGAGCGGACAAATCCACCAAAATTGCCACCCATAGCCGTCGCCCCACATCCAGCCCGGGCCATGCCCGTACCATTGCGGCGGTTGCGGAGCGGTCGGTGCCTGTGTCTGAGCGAACGCCTTGAGCGGCTGCGACATGACGGTAAAGCAGACCATAAGTAATGCTGAGAACCTTTGATACATAACTAAATCTCCGTTGCGACGAGTATTCGGTTTCATTCCGCTGACATGATTGGTCAGGTTTGCGATTGCGCAGACTCCGGTTGAGCGCGGCGTGCGACCATAAATTGGTCGAATTCAGCTTTGTCCCTGGCCATCCGCAATCGCGAGAGAAATTCTCGAAACTCGCGCTGCTCCTCTTCCAGGCGGCGCAGCGTCGCGGTTCGATATTCGTCAAAGGCCTGATTGCCGCTGGTTCGCGGCTGACGCTCCCAGTCCTGCGCCTGGCCGATCGAATCCTCGCGCCATTGACCAAAGCTAGTTCCACAGCAATTCATTTTTCGCTCCTTAGTGATAGCCAAGGATCGTGAGACGCAGTGGCCGCCAAAAGATGAAGCCAAGGATCCCCAACGCGATCCAAATCGGCATTTTCAACGCCTCAGATCGTGCGGGTGCTGCGATCTAGCGGCAGCAACCGCGCGAGACTCCCATTACGAAGACGCAGAGCGCGATCATGATGAGGGGAAAAAGCCAGGTTAATTCCATAGATAATCCCCTCTCTCAAATCTCGTAATAGCCATAGGGTGCTCCTGTTTTTCGATCTTGGACAAAAACGCCGTTCGATTTGCTAGCTACGACAGCCGTCGGATACGGCAATTGAGATGCCGCGCGAGCTCATCTGAACCCTTAGACGAGAAGGAAACTGAAAAAGTTACAGGGGATTTTCGTGCCGATCAGCGAGAAGACCTGGCACCGTCCGGCGGTGTTGCGGACGCGCAGCAATCGGGCGAAGTGGGTTTGCAGGACAGCTCACTACGATAGAAGTCACATCGCGCTTCGATGATTTTTTTAAACTCTTGCCGCGCCCGATGCAGTCTTACCTTAGTATTGCCCTGACTAATGCCGAGGATCTGAGCGATCTCGTCGTCCGTCAGGCCGCCAAGCGCGCTCATCATGAGGACGATGCGATGGGCGTCGGGAAGTTTCCCGATTTCGCCCTCGAGACACGCGCGCATTTCCTTGCGGGAGAGTTCCTGTTCGGGGGACGGCGGGCTGTCGGCGTTTGGCGATCCGAGAGCCGCGGCCCGTATATCCTCGTCCGAGCCATCGGGAAGCGGGACCGTCAGCTTGGCTTCCTGCGTCAACCGACTGCGCAGCCAGTCGGATGCGACATTGATGGCGATGCGGTAGAGCCACGTGGACGTCTGGGCTTCCCCATGGAAGGTCGGTAGCGCCTTCGCGGCCTTCGCGAATACGGCCTGGGTGAGGTCTTCGGCATCCTGTGGCCCGACCATCCGCGTCAGCAGGCCACGAACGCGCTGGTGGTTGGCGTCGTACAACATCCGAAACGAGTCAGCTTCGCGTTTCACACGGCACCTCTCAGAGTTTTCTGCCGCCCGGTAGAACGACAAGCTTTGCACATCAGGTCCGCTTTTCGCGGCTTAAGAATTAAGAATATGCGTCCCGATGGGCGCTTTAACTGACCTAGATCAATACTTTCTCATTATTGCGTGCCTCAAAAATAATTCGAGTAGTACACCCCGATCCGGGGAGAACTAACCCCGCTGGAAGGCACTGCATGCAGGTGTGGCTAGGACAAATCCGATCATGACAACGTGACGCACTTCGCACGTGCCCGGAATGACCTTTAGTTTTCCATCGGCACCATGGCCGCGTCCTTGGAATTGCGCAGCGTCAGGGAGGTCTTCACGTTGCGCACGTTCGGAGCTGCCGTGAGCTTTTCGACAAAGGCCTGAAAGGTTTTCAGGTCGGGCGCCACGCACTTGAGCACGAAGTCGATTTCACCCGAGAGCATCCAGCATTCGCGCACCAGCGGCTGTGCGCGCACGAACTCCTCGAAGGCGACGAGATCGGCTTCGGCCTGGCTCGCAAGGTGCACCATCGCGAACACCGTGACCTCGTAACCAAGCTTTTTCTCATCGAGCAGCCCGCGATAGCCCTTGATGTAACCGGCCTCCTCAAGTGCGCGCACACGGCGCAGGCAGGGCGGCGCCGAAATTCCGACGCGGCTTGCCAGCTCGACGTTGGTGATGCGGCCGTCGTCCTGCAACTCCTTGAGGATTTTGCGATCGATGGCGTCGAGACGTGCGGGCACGGGTTCAACCTTTGGGATGGGCCTAACTAACATTCATACTGCGAAATATTATTTCGCGAAACAATATTGCGCGATCGTCGGAACGTGATGGTCAGATTCAGCCAAGTCTGTGGGTCGGGGGGTTGCGTATCTTGCATAGCTCGGCCGGAGGCCATACATCGGCATGGGCAAAAGAGCCGGCCAGAGTCCGGCCGCCTGGGCGAAGAACGCCCGACTGACGCCCATCCAGGGGGCGTAGACCATGGCAAAGACGACCCACGCCAAAGTCGCAATCGTCGGCTCGGGGCCGGCAGGTTACACCGCTGCCATTTACGCTGCGCGTGCGATGCTCGAGCCAATTCTGATTCAGGGCATCCAGCCTGGCGGCCAACTCACGATCACGACCGACGTCGAAAACTACCCGGGCTTCGCCGATGTGATCCAGGGGCCATGGCTGATGGAGCAGATGCAGGCGCAAGCCGAACACGTCGGGACCCGTATCGTCACCGATCATGTGAACAAGGTGGAGCTGGCGCAGCGGCCATTCCGGCTGACCTGCGATTCCGGCGACATCTATCTTGCCGATGCGCTGATTATCGCCACCGGCGCACAGGCGCGTTGGCTCGATCTGCCATCCGAACAGAAATTCAAAGGTTACGGGGTATCGGCGTGCGCGACGTGTGACGGCTTCTTCTATCGCAACAAGGACGTGATCGTGGTTGGCGGCGGCAATACCGCCGTCGAAGAGGCGCTGTTCCTGACCAATTTTGCGTCCAAGGTCACCGTCGTGCACCGGCGCGACGCATTCCGCGCTGAGAAGATCTTGCAGGAGAGGTTGTTCAAACATCCCAAGATCGAAGTGATCTGGGACAACGTGCTCGACGACGTCATCGGCGGAGACAATCCGCTGAAGGTCAGCGGCGTGCGGCTCAAAAACGTGAAAACAGGCGCCGTCACTGAGCGCCGTGTCGATGGCGTTTTCATCGCGATCGGCCACCAGCCGGCGTCCGAACTGTTCGCCGGCCAGGTCCAGATGAAGCCGTCCGGGTATATCGTCACCGCCAATTCCACCGCCACCTCGGTGCCCGGTGTTTTTGCCGCCGGCGACGTCACCGACGATATTTACCGGCAGGCGGTAACCGCTGCCGGACAAGGCTGCATAGCAGCGCTCGAAGCGGAGAAATTCCTCGCAGCGCGCGAGCACCAGCGCGCGGCGGCGGAATAGACCATGGCAAATAACACGATGGACTGGGACAAGCTGAAGGTGTTTCACGCCGCAGCCGAAGCCGGTTCTTTCACGCACGCCGGCGAGCGGCTCGGGCTGTCACAATCGGCAGTGTCCCGGCAGGTTTCGGCGCTGGAAACCGAGCTGTCGGTCTCGCTGTTCCACCGGCATGCGCGCGGCCTGATCCTCACCGAGCAGGGTGAATTGCTGTATCGCACGGCGCATGAAGTCTTCATGAAGCTGGAGGCAGCACGCACCAAGCTGACCGACAGTCGCGAGCGGCCGAATGGCGAACTCAAGGTCTCGACCACGCCCGGTATTGGCGTGCATTGGCTCACGCCGCGGCTCGGCGAATTTCTGGATCTCTATCCGGACATCCACATCACGCTCATTACCACCGACGAGGAGCTGGACTTGGCGATGCGCGAGGCGGACGTCGCCATCCGCCTGCGGCAGCCGACCCAGCCCGATCTGATCCAGCGCAAGCTGTTTTCCGTGCATTTCCATGCCTATGCCTCACCCGACTATCTCCAGCGGTTCGGCACGCCGCGGGCGCACGAAGAGCTCGACAAGCATCGCATTATTCTTCTTGGCGGCCACGTGGTGCCGGCACATCTGCAGAATCGGCGCTGGCTTCTGGAAATCAGCCGTGACGGCAAAGGTCCGCGCACACCGCATCTGACGGTGAATAATGTGCTCGGCGTTTTACGCGCGTGCCAACGTGGGCTCGGTATCGCGATGTTGCCCGACTATCTGGTGGAAGAAAACGGCGGCCTGGTGCAGCTGTTCGGCGAAGCGGACACGCTCGCGCTCGACGCCTTCTTTGTCTATCCGGAGGAACTCAAGTCAGTCGCGCGCATCCAGGTCTTCCGCGACTTTCTGGTAGCCAACGCCCAGCGCTGGCACTTCTGATTCTGATTCGCAGCGAATCAATTCCAAAATGCCCACAGTTGCGATTGCGCATGGCAGTCATGCGGGGATCGGCGTTGCCGTCATTGGGCGCGCTTCGCATACTTTGAACTCGCTGTTCCGCCGGATTGATATCCTCCCAGAATCGCCGACGAGCAGCATGTTCCCCTCTGGAAGAATTGTCGGCCCCCACGCCGGCAATGACTGAAACCGGGCCCCACATGGGCCCGGTTTTTTCACGACATCGGATGATTCGCGATCAGCGAAAGCGCGCGATGTAATAGGCCATATCGAGAATCTGCTGATCGTTCACGGGCGCCAGAACCTCGGCCATGGCACCATCGTAGCCATGGCGTGCATTGCTCTTGTAGTCGCGCAGCGTCTTCACGAGATAATCCTCGCGCTGGTCGGCGATGCGCGGGATGTTTTCACGACCGGTCAAATCTAGATTGTGACAGTTATTGCACCGATTCTGCGTGATCAGAGTGGAGGCACGCTGCATGCGGCTCACGTCACCCGTATCGGCTGGCGGTTTCGGCGCCGGCAGTTTGGCGATAAAGTCGGAGAAATTTCGTAGGTCATCGTCGGTGAAGCCCTTCGTCATCTCGGACATGACCTGGATCATCTGATCGTCCTTCTTGAGCGCAGATGCACGCTGCTGTTCGCGAAACAAATAAAGCTGAATCAGCAGATAGGGTGCGGGCTGTCCGCCGAGCGACGGGATTTCCGGCGTTTCCGATTGACCGCTTTCGCCGTGGCAAGCCAGGCAAGGCGCCGCACGTTCCGCTATTGTCTCCGCGAATAGCGGCTGGCTGATGAGGCAAGCAGGCAGAATCGCGACGACGATGCGACGCAGGAAGTGTTCGATTGGCATGGTTGGTCGTCAGTCCAAATAAAAAGCGACCGGGAGCCAGCGCCCCCGGTCGCATATTCCGTTACCGACCGGCGACTTTCGCCTTGCCGTAGGTGATGCGATAGATCGCACCATTCCAGTCGTCGGACAACAGCATCGACCCATCTTTCATGATTTCCATGTCTACCGGACGGCCGATGTATTTGTTGTCGACCAGAAAACCGGTGATGAACGGCTCCGTCGACCTTACGGTGCCATCCTTGTTGAGGAAGATCGCGACGACGTCGCCACCGAACTTATTCGTCCGGTTCCACGAGCCGTGGCGGGCAAGGAAGATGGCGTTCCTGTATTTTTTCGGGAACATGTCGCCGGTATAGAAGCGCAAGCCCAAACCCGCCGAGTGCGGACCGGTCAACGCGATCGGCGCCGTGAATTCGCGGCAGTTGTGGCCCCAACCGAATTCCGGATCGAGCATGTTGCCCTGATAGCAATAGGGCGCGCCGAAATGCTCCCCGACTTTCGTTATGCGATTGAGTTCGTCCTGCGGAACATCCTCATTAAGCCAGTCGCGTCCGTTGTCGGAGAAGTAGAGCTGCTTGTTCACCGGATTCCAGTCAAAGCCGACCGTATTGCGCACGCCCTTGGCGATGACTTCGGCGCCAGTGCCATCGAGATTGATGCGCCGGATCTGGCCGTGGTCCTTGTCATGCAGCACGTTGTTGCCAGGCTGTCCGACCGGAACGTAGAGTTTGTTGTCCGGGCCGATCGCGATGAATTTCCAGCCGTGCGCCTCATCCTTCGGCAGATCTTTGTAAATCACCGTCGGCTTTGACGGCTTGTCGAGATTGGCTTCGACATTGTCGATCTTGGAAATCTGAGACAGTTCGGCGATGTAGAGCGTGCCATTGTGATAGGCGAGGCCGTTTGGTCGATAGAGCCCCTCGGCGACCGTCTTGAACTCGGTCTTGCCGTCCTTCTTCACAATCGCGGTGACCTTGTTGCCGAAGCGGGTGCCGACGAACACGGTTCCCTTGTCGCCGATGCGCAGCGATCGCGTGTTGGCGATGCCGCTGGCATAGACCTCGATGTTGAAGCCCGGTGGCAGCTTGAGCTGCGCCGTCGGCAGCTTATCAGCTGCCGCCGGGAGCGGCGGAGGTGCAATCGGCGCGAGCTTGGCAGCAGCTTCGTTGCCATCGGGGCGGCCGATCAGCGGCGAGGGCGGCAGTGTCGGCGCGGCAGCCGGCGCAGCGGCGGGCGGCGTTGCCACCGGTGCTGGTGCAGGCGGCTGCTGGGACAATGCCGGCGCGGCCAACAAAACGCCGGCGATCGTGCCGGCAAGCAAAATGGAACGCTGAGCCGTGACACACGGATTCATCGAACTCCTCCCTAATGTGGAGGCGCTTGACTCACGTGGTCCCAATCGAGAATGGCCCCGGAGCGCACCCCCTTAAAGGACAGTCTCC
>JBGQLL010000105.1:0-10623 GCA_041500065.1 Pseudolabrys sp. | reverse complement strand
TCGCCATGTTCTTGTCACTGCCGAGTCATACCGTCGCAAAAGATGCATGATTTCAACGGGAGGCGGCAAATGGGCTTAATGGATGTTCTCAACGGAATGCAAAATGGACCGCGCGGACAACGCGATCCGAGCAGCAGCAGCAGCGGAGGGATGTCGCCAATCACCATGGCGATCCTCGGTCTGCTTGCATACAAAGCGGTCAAAGGTCTTTCAGGCGGCCAACCAACTCCAGCGCCAGCGAATAATCGCATTCCGCCGGGAGCAAACCCCATCAACGTCGGCCCGGCCGGGAGCGACGGTGGATTGGGCGACCTGCTCAAAGGCGGGCTGGGCGGGCTTCTTGCAGGCGGTGCCGCAGGCAGTGTGCTAAGCGGTGGCCTGAACGATCTGCTCAAACAATTTCAGCAGAACGGTCACGGCGAAACCGTTGATTCCTGGGTCGGTACTGGCCCCAACAAGACAATTGCCGCGAATGATTTGGCTCGAGCCCTCGGATCGGACAGGGTCAACATGCTCGCGACGCAAACCGGAATGTCCCGGGATGACTTGCTCCAGGGCCTCAGCCAATATTTGCCGCAAGTGGTCGACCAGCTGACGCCGAAAGGACGACTGCCCACTGAACAGGAAGCTGAACGTATGCTCTGATGCATGCTGCTTGGGTTCTGTACGATCGGAGCAAACAGGCGCCGGTCGCTGAGTGGACTCGCTGACACAAAATAGGAGCGAGCATGGGCATTATCTGGATTATCATTATCGGCCTTGTGGCGGGGCTTATCGCACGTTGGCTTTCGCCGGGGCCGAACAGTCCTTCGGGTTTCTTACTCACTGTGGCCCTCGGAATCGCGGGGGCATTCCTCGCGACCTGGATCGGTCAGGCAATCGGTTGGTATCGGCCCGACCAAGGTGCGGGCTTTATCGGCGCTACGATCGGCGCGGTGCTGGTGCTGTTCATCTGGAACCGCCTGGTCGCCGCGCGGATGATATCTGATCCCGGAGCCGGGCCGCGTTAGTCCGGCTCGCCAGCAACTCAGACGCTGTGGCAACGCGGGGTTGAGCATCGCCGCGAGCAAATTCTGCATTTCAATTCTGCCCCGTGGCCCAAGGGTATTGATCTCGATCAATTCCTCCAGCACGATTGACAATATCGATTGGTTCTAAAGCTTTGAAGCATCTCTATCACTGCCAATAGCCCCTCAACATTCGGTGACCATCATGTTCAGGCTGATTGCTGTAGTGCTTACTCTATTGTCTGTGACGGTTGCGTCTGCGCAGACACAAGTCCCATCCACCAGCCGTCTGAAAACCATCGCGAACACAAAAACGATAAAGCTGGCCTATCGAACAGATGCCAGGCCGTTTTCTTTCGTGAATGAGAAAAATGAACCGGTGGGCTTCACAATCGATATCTGCAAATTGGTGGTGAGCTCCATCGAGCGCCAGCTTGGAGTCAGCCTCAAGACCGAGTGGGTCCCCGTCAATGTTCAGACGCGCTTTACGACTGTCGCAAGTGGCAAGGCCGACATGGAATGCGGATCAAGCACGGTGACGCTAGGCCGCATGAAAGAGGTCGATTTTTCCAATTTCATTTTCGTCGAAAGCACTGGCATGGTTGTTACGAGAGCGTCTAATATCCGCACCTTTACCGACATGGCGGGCAAAAGAATTGCGGTCGCTGCCGGGACGACGAACGAGCAGGCCATCATTTCGCAGCTGAAACTGCAAAAGATTGAAGCCACCATTGTGTCCGTGAAAGACGGAAGCGAGGCGATCGCCATGTTGGAGGACGGCAAGGCCGACGGTTTCGCGAGTGACAAGCTGCTCCTGGTCGGCGCTCACATGAAGAATCCGCAGGCCCTGGTCATGTTGCCGGATGACTTGTCTGTCGAGCCATATGCGATCACGTTGCCTCGCGGCGATTGGGCTCTTCGGCTGGCAGTGAACACGGGACTTGCCGAGATTTACCGTAGCGGACAGGTCGTCGTCATTTTCAAAGGCTGGTTTGACCGGATCGGCATGCAAATGAGTCCGGTATTGAGAATTATGTACGGGCTGGGATCGCTCTCCGATTGAGAAGCGCTTCAGTCGGCTGCAGCCGAAGAAACAATCGGATCAGCCGAAATAAACTGTTGCTGGGCCAGGCGGGCAAATCGACCGCCGGCCTTTACAAGTTCGTCAAACGTCCCTTTTTCGACGATTCTTCCCATGTCGAAGACGAGGATGCGCGAGGCCTTGCGCACCGTCGACAGCCGGTGCGCGATCACAAAAGTCGTGCGGCCCTTCATCACCTCGTCGAGGGCGCGCATCACCTTTGTTTCAGTATCGGCGTCCAGCGCGCTCGTTGCCTCGTCAAGAATGAGGATCGGCGGGTCTTTCAGCAGCGCGCGAGCGATCGACAATCTTTGACGTTCGCCACCCGATAGTGAACGTCCGCGCTCGCCGACACTGTCCATAAAACCTGCCGATTTGCGTTCGATGAATTCCAGGGCCTGCGCACGTTCGACTGCATCAAGAATCTCAGCGTCGGTCGCATTGGGTTTCCCGACTAGCAGGTTTTCGGTGATCGAACGGTTGAACAGCAGAGCCTCCTGGAAAACCACTCCAATGTTGCGACGTAGTGCCGACAGCTTGAGTTTGCGGATATCCGTGCCGTCAATTTCTATGTGGCCCGACTGCGGGTCGAAGGCGCGGTGAAGCAACGCAATTGCCGTTGATTTTCCGGCGCCGGTTGCACCAACGAGTGCAATCGTTTCGCCCGGCATCGCCTTGAAGTTCAAGTCTTCGACGGCCATGAGCTTGCCGTCATACGAGAAGGACACGTGCTTGAACTCGACGAGCCCGCGCAGCCGGCCGGGATCGATCGCATCGGGTCGATCCCGAATAGACGGCACGGTGTCCCATACCTGGAAGAATTCGCGCAAACGCGGCGCTTCCGACACCACTTCATTGATGAAGCTGACGCTGTGCTCCAGCCGGGCGATTATTAGCCCCGCAAAATTCATGAACGTGACCATTTCCCCGACCGTAGCCTGGCCTTTGATCGTCAGCAGGGTTCCGACGATGATGATGGCCAGCACGGTCAATGTTGTCGCAGTCCGGGTCAGTACATTGGCGAGCGCCCACCAGGAGAGGACCGGCATTTGGGCAGACAGCAGGCGCTCGACGACGTGGCGTAGCTCAGTGACCTCGGCTTCGAGGCGAGAGAAGCTTTGGACCAGTGCAATGTTGCCCAGCGTGTCCGATGCGCGTTCCGCGAGGTCGGAATAATGCTGTTCAACCGAGCTTTGCAAGGTTTCGGTCTTGCGCACGATGAGCGCGGTGAGCACCGCAAAAACGACGCACAGGACAATCAGCAGCAACGCAAGCCGCCAATTGATAAAGAGCGAAATTGGCAGCAGCACCAGCAGCGAAATCAGCGACGAGAGATTGTCGCGGAAGAATCCGACCCACAGGCCCCACAGTGCTTCCGTGCCGTACAACATCATCTTCATCAGCCGGCCGGAATGAGTATTGCCGTGATAGGAGAGGGGGAGCTGCAGCACATGCTCGAAATAGCTGGTCAAAACGACATGGCGGCGTCGATGCGCGAGACGGTCGGCGTAAAGAGCGATCAGCGTCCCGCAGGCGATCGTGAAGAGCCCGAAGCCGGCCCATGCGGCCAGCAGGGTTGCCAATTTTGACCAGTCGGGGACCGCGCCGCGTGTCTGCACTCCGGTCAGAGTGTCGATGATGCGGCCGAGCAGCACCGGTTCGGCAAACTGCGCTGTGGCGAGCGCAAGATTTGCCACCGCCAAGACCCACGCCAACCAGCCCTCGGAGCCGAGCAGAGCCAATACGCGCCCGTACAGACGAATGAGATTCATGAGTGAGCTCGACGATGGTCCTTCCCAATGTCAGAAAACTACCACACCGAAATTTTATGTGCGCGGCTCCGTCGTGATGGTCACGGGCCAGGTTACGATTTTAGCAATACAGGCTGTGCGCCGGAGATTAAAGTAGACCGAAATTTCCTGCGAGGGGTTCGCACCAAAGGAGGCGCCAAATGGTCGCTCAGCAACGGAAAACAGAGACCTCCTTATCAGAACTCTTGAAAGCAACGGTCATGGGCGGGCTGTTATTCCTGTTGCCGCTGATTTTGGTCGTGATCCTCGTCACGCACGCGATGCAGCTCGCCGGAAAGGTGGCGCATCCTGTTTCGGAGGTTCTGACGCTTGACAAGGTGATCGGTCCTACGGGGGAGCAAATTCTTGCAGTGTTGATGCTGGTTTTATTTCCATTGCGGCCGGTCTTGTTGCACGCACAGCGACTGGCAGGACGATCATGCGCTGATCCGAGCACTCGTTCCTGGGCGGACTCCCGCAATATCGCCTGATGAAGAGCGTGGCCGAGGGTCTTGCGCAGATCGAAGACGCCGAAGACGTAAAGCCCGTGCTCGTGAGCATCGAAGAGGGATGGCAGATTGGCTATTTGCTTGAACCGCTTGAGAACGGCTGGGTTGCTGTCTTCCTCCCGCAGGCTCCGACGCCAATGTCGGGCAATGTGATGTACCTGCCGGCGGAGCGTGTGCGGCCACTGGCGATCACGATGGCGGAGGCGATGTCAATCATAAAGCGCATGGGGGTCGGATCTGCCAAGGCCCTGCACAACACCAATCTGGTACTCCCCAAGGGCGCTTAGCGTCGCGCAACCCTGACCCGCTTTTGCGCAGCGTCAACCTGCGGCTTTGGCTTGTGTCCAGTCGATCACGATATTGCGATTTGTTGCCCCGGAACGGTCGGCCTTTAATAGTCGGGGTTGAAAAACGGAGTTTAAGTTCAATGACAGTCATGCCTCCCGTGCTACCGTTTCCCGATCGTACTCAAACGTCGCGCCGGATAAATTCGCTCGTCATAAAGCGCTCGATCATACGCGATGGGCACAAGTCGAGCGTATCTTTGGAAGACCAATTCTGGGACGGGTTGCGTACCATTGCAGCGCGAGAAAACGTGACGGTATCAAGGTTGGTCGAGACCATCGATCACGGCCGCAACAGGCACAACCTCTCGTCCGCAATTCGCGTATTCGTATTGGATCACTTCAGGCGCAGCAGCCAACAGAAATTACCGAATGCTCGGTCCGACGCGGATAGTCCGGCCCCGAGCACAACAGCGCCACCTTTGGCAAACACCGCCGCCAAATAGTGCGCAACGTGGAGCAGCAGGACCGCCCATTATTTCTTGGACTGCATTAGCCAACCATCCTCATCGAGGCAAAGGAGGTTACTATGGCAAGGGGACGTCGTGGACTAGATCGTCGCCACCGCGATCGCAGTGGCAGAATTGAAAAGAAACACGGCAATACCCGGGTCGGGTCACTCCGAAAGGAGTACGGCCCCAAGTTCGCCAAAGGCCGTCGCAAAGACATGATGCTCAAGACGTTACTCAAGGAAACGGGCCTCGCCTCGTTGCATGAGTATTTGAGACGTCACCACAAGTGATGCTGGGCTACTGCATCCCCGCGCGCCGGAAGCCTTCCACATAGTGCGAGCGGTCCACATCCCGCTTGAACGGCATCTGGTTCACGATCCAGTCTATGCAGATATTGGGCTGTGCGCGGCGCAACTCCAGCAGTGCGGCCTTGGCGGCTTCGTTCTGACCGGCCATGCCGGCGGCGGCGGTGAGCACTCTGTGACCGCCGACGAAATCGTTGCGCAGGCGGATGGACTCGCGCGCCAACCGCATGGCCTCGTCGTAATTGTGCCCAACGTATTGCGAGTAGGCGGCGATGCCGCAATAAATCGCTGAAAATGGATCGCGCGGGCTCAATCGGAGCGCACGGCTCGCGGCCAGATCGGCCTCTTGCCACCGGCCGCAATAAGCCAGCGCCAGGCCGTAATAGCCTTGTGCCAGCGAGAAATTGGGATTGAGTTGCAGGGCCTGTTCGAATTCGGCTAGCGAGTCGTCGAAGCGGCGCGTGAACAGATAGACATTGCCCAGTGCGTAGTGTGCCCAGGGATCCTCGCCGTCCGCCCGGATGGCGGCAAGCGCTGCACGTTCGGCGGTCGGCACCACGGCGTCCATGTCCGCCCAGCCCATATGCGCGCTGAAGGTCTGACTGGCGGCGAGCACACCGAGCGCCTGACCATAGTTGGGGTCGATGACGGTCGCTTTTTCAAGCAGAGCCTGGGCAACGACATTGTCCTGTCGGGTCACTCGCCAATAATGCGACAGCGCGCGCATCACCAGATCCCATGCGTCCATGCTGTCGGGCGCCTTGCGCTGCGCGTGAAAATTTTCCGCCGCGTAAAGCTGTGGTTCGATCGCGGCGACAATCGCTTCGGTGATCTCATCCTGCACCGCGAACACGTCGGCGATGTCGCGGTCATAACGTTCGGCCCAGATGTGGCTGCCGGTCGCGACATCGTTGAGCTGTGCGGTGATGCGCACGCGATCGCCGCTTTTGCGGACGCTGCCCTCGACCACGTAGCCGACGCCGAGTTCTTCGGCGATCTGCTTCATGTGGACGGCCTTGCCCTTATAGGTGAACGACGAGTTTCGCGCGATCACGAAAAACCAGCGCAGCTTGGAGAGCGCGGTGATGATGTCTTCGCTGATGCCGTCGGAAAAATATTCGTGTTCTGGATCGCCGCTCATGTTGAGGAAAGGGAGTACGGCGATGGCCGGACGATCCGGCAGGGGCAGGGCCGCGCGTGAGGGTTCATGGATTTCGGCCTGTGGCTCGAGGCCCATCGGCCTTATATGCACGTCGCCGACGAAGCGCAGGCCCTTGCGGGCAATGGTGCGGATCAGTTTCTGCTTCACACCGCTATCGCCCACCGCCTTGCGGGCGGCGTTGATACGGCTGGTCAGGGTCGAATCGGAAACGGCCCGGCCGCCCCAGATCGACGCGATGAGATCGTCCTTGCTGACGACGTGGTCGCGGTTCTGGACGAGATAAATCAACAGATCGAAGACCTGCGGCTCCACGGCAATAGGCTCGGAGCCGCGGAGCAGCTCGCGGCGGTCATCATCAAGCGTATGATCGCCAAAGAGAAATTGCACGTTGGTGCCCCCAACTGCACTTAAAAAACCGGTCTCAGGAAATAATCAAGCCCGTCTCAAGAACAAATCAAGCTCCGGGCAAAGCCTTCCGGCCGCAGAGTCGGTACTCACATCCCAATCATGTTGGAAATTGGACAGGAGGCTTTGATGCCCGCTGCAACGCTCACCGCTTTCAAACCCCAGGGGCAGGAGACGCCCACCACATCGACCGATCTTGCGGCCATCAAGGCCCGGCAAAAGTCGGCCTGGTCATCGGGCGACTACGCCATCGTTGGCACGACCTTGCAGATTGTAGGCGAAGAGCTCTGTGAGGCTCTCGATCTGCACTCAGGCAGCAAAGTGCTCGACGTGGCCGCCGGCAACGGAATGGTCAGTCTGGCCGCCGCGCGACGCTGGTGCGATGTCGTCTCGACGGATTATGTGCCGAGCTTGCTCGAGCGCGGCCGCGCTCGCGCTTCGGCCGAAGGCCTATCTATCGAATTCAAGGAGGCCGATGCCGAGGCGTTGCCGTTCGGTGTTGGAGCCTTCGACGCAGTGCTTTCGACATTTGGCGTCATGTTTACGCCCAACCAGGACAAGGCTGCCGCTGAGCTCCTGCGCGTCTGCAAATCGGGAGGTCAGATTGGTCTGACGAACTGGACCCCGGACGGATTCATCGGGCAGATGTTCAAGACGATCGGCAAACATCTGCCGCCTCCGGCCGCTGCGAAATCTCCCTTGCTCTGGGGCACGCGCGCGCGCCTGACCGAAATGTTCGAGCCGGCAGCGGCCTGGATCAAGACAGAGTCACGTCAATTCAATTTTCGCTACCGCTCTGCGCAACACTTCCTCGATGTGTTCAGGACCTTCTACGGTCCGATGCTCAAGGCGTTCTCCGCTCTCGAGACGCCGCAGCAGAATCGGCTGGAGAGGGATCTGTACGACCTCATCGCGCGCATGAACCGGGCCGAAGACGGCACAATGATCGTCCCGAGTGAATATCTGGAAGTCGTGATCATGAAACGGTGAGGCAGCTCGGCGAGACCAACGCCAGGGCAGTTGCCAATTCCCTTTGAGAAGGAAAGATCTGATGAGCGCTGTTACTTATGGGGGCATTCGCGCCCCCGCTACTGCTGTTACCAAACGCGCGCAGACTGAACCGCACAAAAGTTTCTTCGCGCGCTTTATGGAGGCGCTGAGGGAATCGCGGGCTCAACAGGCTCGCCGCGTGCTTGACGACCATGCGTATCTGTCGCCGCCAAATGACCCCTGATGTGATTATGTGAAACGCGTACGACTCGCGGAGGCCGCGTGATGGAATTGATCTGGAACAATCCCTGGTTCTTTGGCGCCGCTCTGTCGGCTGCCGAGCCACCGAATCGTTGCCCCATCACCGGCTTTCCGTGCGAGGGCGACCTGTCGCATCTTTGCAAAGATTACGGCTGCGCCCGCAAGGGTGGCTTGTCGCCACGCTCGGACGAGAATTCATAGGTCTGAGCTTTGTCCACGCAACGTCAGCGGGGCAGATGCCGGCCCGCTGTGAGCGCTCTCAAGTATGACAACCCTTGCGCTATCTCGCGCTGCTCGGCATCGCGCGCCATGCGCTCGTAATCCGCGGCAGCTTTGAGCATTTGGTCGCGCGCAATATGAACGCGAAATTGCTCGGCCATCGAGCGGCATTCGCGGGCGCGTGTCCGGCAGCGATGACTTTCAGGAACGGCAATTGATAGTGGCATAGGGGACTCAGGTTGGCTCGTCGTTGCCTGAAAAACCCGGCGTCGCGAAAACTGTTCCGCGATAACGGCAAAAATTCGATTCCGAACGGTAAAATAGGACGGCTGTTGATAACCAAGTCTGGGACTGCTGCTCAGTCGTCTGCGTGGGTTGAAACTTTCTCGCCATGCTTGTCGGCGAGTTCTCGGAAAGTTTCTGCCATATCCAGCAGACGGGCTTCGTCGTCAGGATCTGAAACACGCTGAGCAAGCCGGATGCATTCCGCGGCATACCGACGGTAATCGACAGCGGCAAATGGCGGCAAACAACCCTCCCGACAGCCAGACGTAAAAGTCGCGTCAGCGCCTGTTTGTTCCGCGCTAGGCCCAGCTAACCAACAACATTGCACTCACAATATTGTTGAAGAACGAAGTTCCATCAAACGACGTTGCCCCGTGAGCGGACTATGGAGGCAATGGTGTTGGAGTCAAAAAAATACAGGCAATACGCGGCGGATTGCGTTCGCATGGCTCAGACGATGGCTGCGAAGGACAAGCAGACATTGTTGGAGATCGCCGAGGCTTGGGAAAGCGTGCTGAGGAAGCTGAACTCAGGGAAGGGAGGCCCGGAGGCTCATTGACCGGGCATTCCCGCGGTCTATGATTTCACTCCGCGGATCGATTTTGGTGCCCAACAGAAAGGGGGGCGCCATGTTCGCACTGGTTCCTCTGGATGTCTGGGTCGCGGCAGCACTCGCTGCCGCGGTTGGCCTGGTAGCGATCTTCGGGCCGTCGGCAGGCGTCTTCGTCCTGATTTATGTCTGCTTGTGCGTGTACATTGTTATCGAAGTCATTAGCGATGAAGTCGCCTGAGGGTATGGCGGCTATTGGGTGCCGCACCGTCCAATCTTGAGATCCTTGCAGGGGTCTTTGACCGCGCTGATGGTACCGAGAATCTTGGTGCCGAGCTTGCCGTCCGGCTTGCGGATCACTTCCATCGCATGCTCGTCGTTCACGATGTCGCGCGTTTCGGGATCGATGCTGATCTTGCCGCGCGGTCCTGAAGCCTTCCACTGCTTGATTGTGTTGACGAACGTATCGGCGTCGAATTTGCCATCGAGTTTTTTGATGGTGTGGAAGACGGCGTCGATCGCATCCCATGCGTTGGCGGATTCGAAATCGGGATAGTTGTCGGGCCCATAGGCCTCATGCCATGCCTTCACGAATGCCTTGTTGGCGGGGTTGTCGAGGTCGTTGCTGTAGGAGCTCATCACGATCGTACCGATCGCGGCGTCGCCCATGGTCTGAAGCTTGCTGTCGGGCACGACGTCCTTCGGTCCGATCAGCTTGATGCCCGCCTGCCGCAGGCCGAGTTGGCCGTAGGTTTTGACCACCGCCAAGGCATGCGAGCCGGACGGGATGAATACGAAGAGGCAGTCGGGTTTCTGATCCTTCACGCGCTGGAAGAATGGTGTCATGTCGGGAACCTGCGCCGGGTTGCCCATTGGGATGGCGTCGATCACCTTGCCGCCAGCCTTCTCGAAGCTGGCCTTGAAAGCTTCGGTCGAATCCTTGCCGGGCGGGAAATCGGTATAGGCGGTGGCCGCCGTTTTGCACTTGAGCTTGTTCTCCGCGAAGGTGCCCATCGCGTAGCCGTCGTGCCACATGCTGAACGAGAAACGGACAATGTAGGGCGAGAGCTGCGTGATCCATGCGGTGCCGGCATTGGCAATGATGAAAGGCACCTTGGCCTGCGTGATGACCGGCGCCATCGCGATCGCCGACGGCGAATACACGACACCAAGAATAAGATTGACCTTGTCGCGGGTGATCAGCTCGGTCGCCGCGGTCTTGGCGTTCGCGCCGGAGGGTGGCCCTTCGTCGCGTTTGATGAG
>JBGQLL010000104.1:0-10750 GCA_041500065.1 Pseudolabrys sp. | reverse complement strand
TGTCGGCGCCCTTGCCCTTCGGCGTATTCGGCGCCACCACGTGACTGAACTTGATCACGATCGGCTCCTGCGCCGTTGCGGCGACAGGGGCTACGAAAAGGGCGGCCGCAGCCGCCGCAAAAAGCAACTTGCGCATAGACGTATTCCTCCAGTTAATCGCTCGAAATCGGCTTTTACCTTGTTTTTCTGCCAATTAGGGTGGCACTAAACAGGTTTCCCGGCAAGTAGACTGTGGGCAACAATAGTTGCTCCAAGTACTACGCAGGGAAGCGTTCGTGCCCTAAGCGTTAAGTGGGGAACCGGGTGCGGCGATGCGCCGCCGTTTACTTGAGAGCGGCTACGACCGGCCCTAAGCCCATCTCTTGGGCCAAGCCGTGCGCAGCGCGCATCTGCTCGGCATCGAGCATGGCGATCAGTGGCCGCGCGGCAACCGCGAGCCGTCGTACGGCAGCGCTGTTAAGCACGACCGACACGACTCGATGACTGACCCGGTGCACGAGACCAGTCGACTCCACCGGGGTTTGCTGGCGCGCAAGCTCGCGCAATGCCGTCTCGACCGGAGCCCAATAAGGCTCCTGCGCCGGTGTGAGCTTGAGTACGCTCTTGATACGCGCAATATTGATTGCAGCCGTCGTCTGCGCTTGATCTCCGTGCGCGCCAATTTCTGTCGCGCGCGCCGGGGCGCTAACCGACAACAAACCGAGTGTCGCGAGCGCGAACACGCCCGCGCATAAAATCATTTTCATTCCGAAAGTCCCCGCGTTGACTGGGTTATGAGGAGGCCCGTAGCCGGGAATTTGGCCCCCAAAGCGTACGAAATGCGGACAAAATGTGATTTATTGGGTTTCAGGCCTCGATTCATAGCAGAAATGACAATGCCGCGCCCTTTTCGAGTGCGGCATTGTGTCTTTAATCTTAATGAGAAGACCTTTAGCCAACATCTGTCGAATGAATTCGCCGCTCGACCGATGCGGTTTTGTTGCGCTTACTGATTAACTTATTGAGGGCGCCGAGATAGGCCTTGGCCGATGCCACCAAGGTGTCGGGATCAGCGCCCTTGGCGGTGAAAGAGCGCCCACTCTCCGAAAGTCTCACTGATACTTCCGCCTGGGCATCCGTGCCGCCCGTCACGGCGTGCACCTGATAGAGCTCAAGCGTCGCGTCATGCGGCACAAGTGTGCGGATTGCCTTGAAGATCGCATCCACTGGACCATTGCCCGTCGATTGAGTGGTGACGTGCTCCCCGTCGATATCGAGCGTTAGTGTCGCGGTTTGCGGGCCCATGGTGCCGGCGATCACCGTCAACGACAGCACCTTGATGCGGTCGTGAGCATGCGCGATTTCCTCGTCGACCAGCGCCTCGATATCTTCGTCGTAGATCTGCTTCTTGCGGTCGGCCAGCGCCTTGAACCGGACAAAAGCGTCCTCAAGCTGATTGCTGGCGAGTTCGTAACCCAGTTCCTCCAACTTGTGCACGAAAGCATGGCGTCCCGAGTGCTTGCCCATCACCAGTGATGTTTGCTTCACCCCAACCGATTCCGGCGTCATGATTTCGTAAGTCTGAGCATTCTTGAGCATTCCGTCCTGATGGATGCCGCTCTCGTGCGCAAACGCGTTTCGTCCGACGATCGCCTTGTTGTATTGCACCGGGAATGATGTCGCTGCCGCAACTAGTTTGGATGCACGCGTGAGCATCGTTGCATCGACACCGCAATGGAACGGCAACACGTCATTGCGCACCTTCATTGCCATCACGACTTCTTCGAGCGCGGCGTTGCCTGCGCGCTCACCAATGCCATTTATGGTGCATTCGATCTGTCGGGCACCCGCTTTTACGCCCTCGAGCGAATTGGCTACTGCCAAGCCGAGATCGTTATGGCAGTGCGTGGAGAAGCGCGCCTTGTCCGCATTCGGAACGCGTGTGCGCAGCATTTCAATGAGCGCGAAATATTCTTCCGGCACCGTGTAGCCGACGGTGTCGGGGATATTGATCGTGGTGGCGCCGGCATTGATCGCAGCCTCCACGCAACGGCAGAGGAAGTCATGCTCGGTACGGGTGGCATCCTCCGCAGACCATTCGACGTCGTCGGTATGTCCGCGCGCGCGCGTAACTTGCCCCACCACCATCTCGTACACCTCGTGCGGCTCCTTCTGGAGCTTGTATTTCATATGCACTGGCGACGTGGAGATGAATGTGTGGATGCGCTTGCGCTTGGCCGGCTTGATGGCCTCAGCGCAGCGATCGATATCCTTGAAGGCAGCACGCGAAAGGCCACAGATTACGGCTTTCTTCGAACGCTGAGCTATCTCGTGCACGGCGGCAAAGTCGCCTTCGGAGGCAATCGGGAAGCCCGCCTCGATGATGTCCACACCCATATCATCGAGGAGTTCGGCGACCTCGAGCTTTTCTTCGTGCGTCATGGTCGCGCCGGGACATTGCTCGCCGTCGCGCAAGGTCGTGTCAAATATGACGACGCGGTCCTTTTCGGACTGACTCTTTGATTTCATCGGACTGTTCCTTCTCGTAGGACGCGCCGCTGAGGGCGCTCTGTGGGTTCTCCGTCAGATCCCCCGAGTGCCCAGGCGCGAATTGCCCAGCCGGCCCTCAGGGGCGGATAAGGAGAAGGAGCGAGCCCAGAATTAGGGAAGCCGCGGAACCGGCTTTTTTTGCCGTCCGCTCGATCGCGCAGGTGGTCTGCCGCGTCGACATGGCTGTACCCTCGTCTCGTCGGTTAACCTGGCGGATTC
Source organism: Pseudolabrys sp. (assembly GCA_041500065.1). GTDB lineage: Bacteria > Pseudomonadota > Alphaproteobacteria > Rhizobiales > Xanthobacteraceae > Pseudolabrys. The sequence continues at coordinate 8,002 of JBGQLL010000104.1, read as the reverse complement.
GGGTAAAGTCCGCGTTAACCGCAGCGGCACGCTTTTACCGGAAAGCGGCCGGACAAATCAAGCGCAGAGCGAATAGGTCAGAACTGCTGCCAATTCGCTCGAGGACGATACATGACGGCCAGCGTGAGCGCACTTCGTCGTCGGGCGTGGGCCAGATCCACGAAGTTCGCGCTCGGCCTGGCCGTGCTGCTATTTGGCCCGGCGGGCTCACTGCGCTTCTGGCCAGGGTGGCTCTACGGTTTCGTATTCGTCGGAGCGACGATCGCGATCGGCGTCTATTTTTTGAAGCACGACCCCAAGCTTGTCGAGCGCCGGATGCACGTCGGGCCCGCCGCAGAGCAAGAACCCACGCAAAAAATCATCATGACCATCACTTCTCTGGGTTTCGTGGCGTTAATAGCCCTCCCCGGTTTCGACTACCGTTGGCACTGGTCCGCAGTGCCGTCATGGCTCGTGCTTGTTGCAAATGCGGGTGTAGCGCTCAGCTTCGGCATATTTTTCGTGGTGCTCAAGCAGAACAGCTACGCGGCCTCGACCATCACGGTTGAGCCAGATCAGCCGGTGGTCTCCACCGGCCTCTATGCAATCGTGAGACATCCCCTGTATGCAGGGGCGTTGCTGTTCCTCATCTGCACGCCGCCGGCGCTTGGATCGTCCTGGACGTACTTGGTCCTGGTTCCAGTAGTCCCAGTACTGGCCTGGCGACTGCTCGATGAGGAGCGCTTTTTGAAACGCAACCTGCCGGGCTACACGGAGTATTGCGGCCTCACCCGCTTTCGTCTGATCCCGGGGATCTGGTAACCGCCGCGCTTACGGCTTTTCCTCCTTCAGCGCTTTGGCCGCTTCTTGCAGCCCCTTGAGCGCCTTGCCCTCTATCTTCGGAAAATCGAGGCCGAGCGCCTGGAGTTCCTGCGCCAAGGCGCCAGCTACCACCATGCGTGTGAACCATTTGTGGTCGGCAGGCACCACAAACCAAGGCGCCTCGGGCCGGCTGGTCTGCCGAATCAAATCTTCGTAGGCATGTTGGTATTTGTCCCAGAGCTTGCGCTCGGCAACATCGCCCATAGAGAACTTCCAGCGTTTTGCCGGGTCGTCGATGCGATCCAGAAAACGTTTACGTTGCTCCTCCTTCGATACATGCAGGAAGAACTTCAGAATGCGTGTGCCGTTGCGAACGAGATGTCGCTCGAACCCACAGATGTCTTCGAAACGTTGTTGCCATATGTCTTTTCCCGCCAAGGAATTTGGCAACCTCTGACGCTCGAGTAGCTCTGGATGGACGCAAACAACCAGAACCTCTTCGTAATATGAGCGATTGAAAATGCCGATACGTCCACGCTCTGGCAGGCGCTGTGCCGCACGCCAAAGAAAATTGTGGTTCAGCTCCTCTGCACTCGGCTGCTTAAAGGAGTGCACCTCGACGCCTTGCGGATTGAGGCCTGACATCACGTGCTTGATGACGCTGTCTTTGCCGGCGGCATCCATTGCCTGCAAAACAATCAGCACTGACCAGCGGTCATCAGCGTAAAGCCGCTCCTGCAACTCGACAAGTTGCTCAAGGCCCTCGGCCAGCATGGCCTTGGCTTCGCTCTTATCTATGGTAAGCCCGTGACAGTCATTGGGGTCACATTCGGCCAGACGAAATTTGTCGGGGCTGTCGACGCGGAAGCGTTTGGTGATGTTGCTAATCGTCATTTAGGTCTCCTGCGCGCTTCCACTGGCATTCTATCCGCTGCCCAATCGCGACGCCAAGAACGCAGTGACGAAGCGTGGCATGGCAGTGTCGAAATCGGCGCGTTTGCGTACAATACGAATATCCGCAAGCTCCGGATGTTGCTCGGATGTCAAGTGCGTGAGGATGCGCTTGCGCAAGGCGGCCGAGTTCTCCTTCGAACGCAGAACTTTTACCTGCGCAATCACCGAACCATCAACGACCGTTGTCCAGCCTGGCTCAATTGCAAACTCGGTGATATCGAGGCCGGTCTCCTCGTTGAGCTCGCGTCCGACACTCAGATCGAGATCGACTTTGTTACCGACGATGTCGTCAGGATCCGGCGTCCCACAGGGAAAATAGATTTGCCCAGCATTGAACGTGCTCTGGCCCATGACGCCGAGCAAGAATGCACCATCTGCGGTCAAAATTGCCGCTGCGCCGAAGCAATCGTGCACCTTCGCAGGCGGCCGATCCCAGTGGCACCAGGCGGCAAAGCTCGCATAGTCGGTTTCGAGATATTGGCCGCGGAATACGCCGTCCGCGACCACCTGGTGATACATCAATAGAACGCGACCGTTCCAAATCGACGGATTCCCGCGCCGCAAGGCAGCAAAAAAGGCATCGATCTCGGACCGGCGTTCAATGGCAAAGGCCCACGGCTTCGGCACGAAGGACAGGTCCAGCCGATCAACGTGAAATATCAACGGCGCTTCGCTCATGGCCCAAGCGCCTTCGCTTCGAACACCCGGCTCGGATTCACAATCTCGTCCTGCGCTGCCACCAGCTGGATTTCGCTCTGGCCGGTGCCAGCCGTTTTCGCCAGAACGCCAAACACACTCGAAGCCGCCCGCGAAAGCGCGACACCGATATCTCCGCCGGACAGATAATGCGCGAAAAAGAGCGCTGCGATCGCGTCGCCTGCGCCGTTAACCGCCAACGGCAGTTTTGGCGTACGCAATATAAAACAGGCACCCTCATTCGACGCCAGCAGATCGATCGAATCCTTCGGCGTCTCGTCGGTGTGCAGCGATGTCACCAAGACCGCACGCGGCCCCAGACCGTGGACTGCTTTTACGGCGTCGCGCGCTTGTAGCAATGTATTGCTGTTGCGCTTGCTGAGATAATTCAGTTCAAACTGATTGGGCGTAATAATATCGGCCGCCGGAACCGCCTTGTTTTTCATGAATTCCGGAATGCCGTTGCGCACAAATATGCCTCGGCCGACATCACCAATCACCGGGTCGCAGCAATACTTTGCCGCCGGATTGGCTCGCTTCACAGTCATCACCGCGTCAAGAACGGCCTCACCAATATCGGAAGACCCCATATACCCTGACAGGACGCCATCGCATGCCCCCAGCACGCCGCGCTGTTCGATACCCGTCACAACCTCACTGATCATGCCAGCATCGAACACGCGGCCTTTCCAACTTCCATACCCGGTGTGATTGGAGAACTGCACCGTATGGATCGGCCATACTTCCACCCCCATTCGTTGCAGGGGAAACACCGCCGCAGCATTTCCGACATGGCCGTAGGCAACGTGCGACTGAATGGACAGGATGTTCATGACTTGGACAATAACAGAAACGGCGGGGAACTCTCCCCGCCGCTTGTCTTTGAAATCAGTCCTCGGCCGGACTTACTTCATCCCGGTCTTTTTGTTCGCCGCGTCTACGAAAGCATTGGTGTAGGTCTTCGACAGATCGATATTGGCCTTGGCCACATCGGGTGACGATTGGCTGAAGACCGCCAACACCGCCGCGGCGCCCTTCGGATCCATGCGGCCGGTCTCCGAATACATCGGTAGCGTATTCTTGAGCGCGGCTATATAGAGCGCCTTGTCTTTGCCGACCAGATTCTCCGGCATCTTGCTGGCGATCTCTTCCGGCGTGTGCGAGTGGATCCATTTGAGCGTGGCGACGATTGCATTGGTCAAGGCCTGCACTTCCTTTTCGTGCGTGGCGATCCATTCCGCCTTGGTGTAGAGCGCACCGCCCGGATATTCGCCACCGAACACGGCCAACGTGTCCTTTTGGCTGCGGGTGTCGCTGAGAATCTTGAGCTGCTTGTCCTGGCCTTGCAACACCGTGATCGCCGGGTCGAGCATAATCGCCGCATCGATGGTGCCCTGCTCCATGGCAGCGACAGCAGTGGCGCCGAGGCCGACGCCAATCACTCCGACAGAATTCGGATCGACACCGTTCTTGCTCAGCATGTATTTGAGGAAGAAATCAGTGGAAGAACCCGGAGCACTCACGCCGACTTTCTTGTTGGCGAGGTCCTTGATCGAATTGATTTCCGGCGTGTGCTTTGGCGATACAACCAGCGCGAAACCAGGATAGCGATCATACACCACGAAGGATTGCAGGTGCTGGCCCTTGGCGGCAAGATTGACGCAGTGGTCGAAATAGCCCGAGACGACATCGGCGCTGCCACCGATCACAGCCTTCAGCGACTCCGAGCCGCCCTTGAAATCGACCACTTCGACATTGACGCCGGCCTTCTCATATTCGCCGAGCGCCTGCGCCAACATCGTGGGCAGGTAACACAGGCACGACCCGCCGCCGACGGCGAGCGTCACTTTCGACTGCGCGAGCGCAAGGCCCGACGAAAGGACAAGCGCGGCGAGCGAAACGCCGAGCCACCGGATGAGTTTAATGGACATGAATTCCTCCCTTAAGGAACTGCGGCCTTGCCAGCCGTTCGGAGCGAACGATAAGCCAGCCTGCCCGACCTGACTAGGGCCGCGCGTCGCCCACAGCGGGTCGCCAAACCAAAAGCCGCTTCTCGATCAGGCTGACGATCATATCGATCACGATCACGAAAACGGCCAGCACGAACATGCCGGCAAACACGCCGGCAACGTCGAACACGCCCTCTGCCTGCTGGATCAGATAGCCGAGGCCGGCCGCCGCTCCCAAATATTCACCCACCACGGCACCCACGACAGCAAAGCCCACCGCGGTATGCAGTGAGGAGAACATCCACGACAACGCTGAGGGCCAGTAGACGTGGCGCATCAATTGACGCTCGCTCATTCCCAGCATGCGCGCATTGGCCAGCACCGTAGGGCTGACTTCCTTGACACCCTGATAGACGTTGAAGAACACAATGAAGAACACCAGCGTGAAGCCGAGTGCCACCTTCGACCAAATGCCGAGGCCAAGCCAGAGCGTGAAGATCGGAGCCAGCACCACGCGCGGCAGCGCGTTGATCATCTTCACATATGGATCGAATACCGCAGCGGTGCGCGGCTGGAGCGCAAACCAGAATCCGATCAGCACACCGCCAATCGAGCCGAATACAAAAGCCAAGATCGACTCGATCAACGTTACCCAGAGGTGCTTCCAGATCACGCCGCTCGCAAACCAGCTCGCAATCTGCTTTGCCACATCGACCGGATTGGAGAAGAAAAACGGCGGCAGAACAAGCTTGCCAAAGATGGGGTAAGTGGTGAGCACATACCAGAGCGCGACGATCACCACCGCCACCAGCACCTGCAACAGGAGGAGATTGATGCGTGACATTGCGATCAAGCCCCTCCCGTTGCTAGGGCGTCAGAGCGGGTTCTTGAACAGCCCGATGATGCCGGTCGAACCTTTCACATGGCCATTGAGCTTATCGAACAATTCCAGCTTGGTGAGACCGGGCGGGAGCGCCTTCGGATCAAGATCGGTCGCGATCAGGACAAAGGTGTAGTGATGTGGCGATCCCGGCGGCGTGCAAGGGCCCATGTAAATGTTCTGCTTCGCGGTGCCGATGCCGCCGACATATTTGTCTGACGGTTTGCTGGTCTCACCTTCGGCGAACGAAGTGACGGAGGCCGGAATGCCATAGGCTATCCAGTGATCGACGCCGGTGCCGCGGCCTTCCGGATCGGTCATGACCAGCGCAAAGCTGGTGGTACCGGCGGGCACATTCGTCCAGGCAAACGGCGGGGAGACGTTTTCGCCAACACAATTCGGATTGCTCTTATTGGCGCCGGCATTCTTTTTCGCCAGCAAGGTTCCGTCCTTGAAGGCTGACGAAGTGATTGTGAACACTCCGTCCGCGTGAGCAGTAACAACCAGCAGCAAAACAGTTGCCGCAGCCGAGAGCGTTTGACGTATTCCAAACATTGCGTTCCTCCGTTTTGTTTCTTGGTAGTCCGTATCATTAACAATATTAGCCCAGCCAAATTCCATCCGCATCAGGCCCCTTCGCTTTGGGCATAGCCCTTGATCACTTCGGCTTTCAACTTGTGCCAGATTTCTCGATGCAACTCGTGAAACATCGGGTCGAGCTTCACCTCTGATATGTCGCGCGGGCGCACGAGCGGAACCCGCCAGTCTCCTATAATACGTGCAGCCGGTCCTGCCGACATGATCACGACCCGATCGGATAGCGCAATCGCCTCTTCGAGATCGTGAGTAACGAAAAGAACAGCTTTGCGATCGGCGGTCCACAGATCAAGCAGCAAGTTGCCCATGATCTGTCGTGTCTGAGCGTCCAGCGGGCCAAACGGCTCGTCCATCAGTAGGATCTTCGGATCGCAGATCAGCACCTGCGCCAGACCGACACGCTTGCGCTGTCCTCCGGACAGCATATGCGGATAGCGGTCGGCGAATGCATCGAGGCCCACGCGTTTGAGCCAGACTTGTGCTCGCGCGCGCGCATCTCGCATTGGCACAGCCGCCGTCTCCAGACCGATCGCAACGTTCTCGATTGCGGTCTTCCAGGGAAACAATGCATCGGCCTGAAACAGGTACCCCGCCTGGCGGTTAAGCGCGACAAGCGGGCTTCCGAAAATATTGACCCCGCCGGTGGCCGGCGTGAGCAATCCGGCGGTAACATTCAGCAGCGTTGACTTGCCACAACCGGTCGGCCCGACAATAGCGACGAATTCACCGTCCGCGACATGAAGCATCGCACGCTCAACTGCTGTGTAAACGCCGCCGCGCGTTAGGCGAAATGCGACCACCACGTCGTCGAGCGCGACTGCCGCACTCGACGCGTGCACACCCCGAATATTGGTCTCGGCTACGGCGGCATCGCCCGCCATGCGTTTCCTCCCGCTTTTATTTCTTGGACGGCAAGCTATCCGGACGGTTAGGCCTTGCAAAGCCCGCCACGTTAAAGGCCTTTGATCAGACCGGCATCGATCAGGAGGCGGTTAAATCGTCGCGCCTCGGCACCGTCGGCGCATCTGTAAAACAGACCATGACACCGTTTTAGAATGTTCTTTTGCTCAGAAAAGGACGGGTCAAGCGGCACGCCAGCCGCTTCCTGCACTAGAAGCGGCAGGTAGGGCGCATCGAGCGTATCGAGAGCCGAGGATAAATCGGCGGGCGTGAAATTCACGGTATCGATGGCATAATAGCTTGTGTAATAGCGCGGATCGAAGGCCTCCAGGTGGCGCGCGAGCGCGGCCTCGCTGAGTGACGGATCGATAATGCGATAGGCGAATTCCGGCTGGTGATCGCCAAAGCGAACAATCAGAAAGGATTCAGTCGGGAAGTCGCGCTTGAGGCGCTCGAGTAGCGCCGAATAGTCGTGGGCGCTCAGGGTTTGCCGCCGGATATATTCATCGATATTGGGAGCGTTGCCGAGGTCATGCCAGCCTGGCGTCAGTTCTGGCCGGTAGCGAAAATCCCACGGGAAATGATTGGCAGCGGTGTAGACGAACAGAAATAGCGGGCTTTGGCGGCCTTCGCGCGCGATGATGTTGGTTGCCTGATCGTAATAAAAGCCGTCTGGCTCAAGTCCGCGAGCGCCCAGGTCCTTCATGTCGAGATAGCGTTCAACGCCCGCGGTGGTCTGAAAGCTGCGCGAACCGAGAAACGCACCGTAGAATGGGTAAAGGCTGAAGGTCTTGTAGCCGCAGCGGCTGAGCGCATGCGGCAGACCACGTGCGACACGTCCAGCGGCGATACGCGTCACCGATGTCGCGAAGCGCCCGTAGGAACGCGCGGACAGGCCGGTCAGCACATTATATTCAGTAAACCAGCTCGGACCACCGGCACCCTCCACCACCATCTTGCGTGACACGCCATCAAACGACCGGAAGTGCCGGTGGTAGCCGGGCGGAACCTTCATGCCGGGCGCCGCGGTGATGTCAAAGCTTGACTCGTCGTGCAGCAGGATAATGTGCGGAAGCTTTGTGCCGGGGTTGCATGTCGTTGCAGGCAGTTTCAGCCGATCAGCGACGGTCGCATCCGACTCCAGCAGCCCGTGGGTCGCAAATTCGTAGATCGCCGCTACTCCGGAGCGCGCGAATTTTGACACATGGTCGCGGTTGAAAAATTC
>JBGQLL010000103.1:0-10937 GCA_041500065.1 Pseudolabrys sp. | reverse complement strand
GTAGCGCTGCTTCTCGACCGCCTTGGGAATATCGGTGACGGTCTTGTCGTTTAGGCCGAGAAAGAGTGGAAGTTCCTGTTCTGCTGCCATGATCAATCCTCAACTAGATTTGCGCATGATCTCGTCCGAAAACCGGTCGCCACTTTTCGGGATCATGCGCTGACATAACCCGGGACATAGTCCCGTAATAATATACGCGTGAGCTCGACGCCCTCGCGCGCGACATCATAGGGCGAGCGGGCCCATTGCTCCGGATTTGGCGCTTCGTAGCTCAGATAGCCGGTATAGCCTTTCTCCGCCAACAGCCCGAGCATCTCGCGCCATTTGACGACACCCTTGCCGGGCGGCAGCCGGTCGGTCGGCCGCCGCACGCCGGTGACCGGGTTCGGTGATAGATCGCTGTACTGGAAGCAATAGATTTTGTCAGCCGGTACGCTTTCGAAGCCGCGACCACCGGCGCCGCTACGGGTGAAATGATAGGCGTCGATCAGGTAGCCGCAATTCGCCTTATTGGCACCTTCGATCAATTTGGTCAGCACGCCCAGGCTATTGAGTACGTCGTGCTGCGAATTGAATTCGATGGCAAGCTTGAGCTTGTGCTCCGCTGCAATGTCGCCGGCGTCTTTCAGATATTTGATCGCGTCCTTGATCGGGCCCTGTACCTGTCCAGGCGCACTCATCAGCGTGTCGCAGCCGAGCGCTACTGCATTCTCGCAACTTTCGCGGAACACTTTGAACAACCGCTTGCTCTCTTCGCCGGTTGCGAACAGCCAGCCATATTCGACGCCTAGCACGCCGCAGGGGATGCCACTCTTTTTGATGAGATCGAGCACCTGTGCATTGCTCATGCCGGCATCAAAGCAGCGCTTGAAATCGGTGCGGCGCAATTCGACCGCGTCGTAGCCGGCCTGTTTGGCCGCATCGAGCGCCGTGGCAAGCGGCGTGGTGTCGATCGTCCACATGTGCAGGGCGAGGCGCCCGAACTTCTCAGCCATGATCAATTCATTCCTTCTTGCGCATGATCTTATCCGAAAACCGGTTCCCACTTTTCGGGATCATGCGCTGCCTTCGTATTGCAGGATATAAAGGCCCGCGTTTGTGTCGGTGAGATACATCACGCCGTTGCCATCGACAAATACATCGCAGGACTGGATGACCTTGGCGGGATTGGGCCGCTGGTCGACAATTTTTTCCGGGGCTGGCGGTACGAAATAGCCGACTTCTCTCGGCTGGAAAGGGTCGCGGACGTCGTAAATCCGCAACCCCGCATTGTGATACGTAGCGAAAAGCAGATCCTCGCTTTGCAGCGAACCTGGCCGGTTCTCGTGTAAATTATGGGGCCCGAATTTCGCGCCTTTGGCGCAGAAGTCCTCCTCAGCCGGTGTCGGCAGCGTAGCAATTGAAATCGGATTTGACGGCTCGCGTACATCGATGAGCCAAGTATAGGCGAGTCCATTTGCGCAATTTGCCGACGTTGCCTCGTCGGCCAGCACGAGCAGATTGCGCTTTGGAAGCGGCAACGGCGTGTGCGCGCCGCCGCCGAAGGGCGGTGCGTAATTACGGTGGCTGAGGAGCTTCGGGTTCGCCGGGTCACTCAGATCGTGGATTGTGTAGCCGCCATCGCGCCAGGCGGCGTAGCCGATATTTCCCGCGCTGATGAGATGATGAAGTGCCGTTCGTTTGCCAAATGATGCGGGCGGTGTTTCGCCGCCGGCGCGGTTCATGCCGGGCAGCCACCAGCGTCCGGCTAGCGCCGGCTTCTCCGGATTTGACACATCGACTACCGCCAGCACGTGGTCGATGAATCCTTCGAAATGCACAGACACATAGGCATAGCGGCCGCCGACCCACCAGATTCTATGTGCGCCGAGGCCGGCGGTGTTTAGAAATCCGATCTCCCGCGGCTTCGCCGGCTGCGAGACGTCGAATACGCGTACGCCGGCGCCGAACGGTTGTTCGGTCTGGACGGAATCCGCGAGCGATTTGCCGTAGTAGTCGGCTTGGCTCGCATATTGCTGCATGGCCCAGATATTCGGGCCGTTGACGGCGAGAAGGATGTCGCCGTGGATTTGCAAATGGTGCGATCGGGTATTTTTTGGGGCAGCAATGAATGCCACCGTTTTTGGTTTGCCGGGGTCTCGCACATCGACGACGGAATATCCGTCGCTGAACATATGCCCAATGAAAGCGTGCCCCTTGTGCAGGATAACCTGCACGCCGTCGGGTCTGCCGCCCTGATCGCAACGCGAAATGAAGCGAATGTTTTTGGCGCTCGCGCCGGAAATGGGAGTTTTCATGGCGGTCAGACTATCAAATTGCAGGTCAGAATTACCGAGGCCCGGCCCGGCGTCATGCCGAACCGGGCCCTGATTTCAATAGGCCGCGCTTACGCGGTCTTGGTGGCGGGTTTGTTCGTCGTTGTCATAACGATTCCGACAATGATAAGCGCCACACCGACCCAGCTCAGATAAGGTCGGAATGCGAATTTTCCTGCCGCTTCTGCCGCGGCGATCAGCGTCTCGCAGCGGGCCGCCGTGTAGAGCAAGCATGGCAGGGTATTCGCGATTTCCTTTGCAGCCAGGTAGAAATACAGCCACCAGCTCAAGGACAAGAGTAAAGTGACCGCCCCGGCGAATTTCAACCAAAAAGCCGTACCAGCCTCCACGTTTTTTTTCGTCGGAGGCTCAACTTCATCAAGCCCCAATTGTTTAGCTTCGGGGCCAAGTTGTGTAACGGAGACCGCAGCGATTATTAAGAGAGTCGCCAAGCATACGAACACCGTGGTCAGCCCATATGTCGTTTGAATTAACAAGATAGAGGGCACGATGAACGCTGTTGCTAATCGCCCGACACCGGCGGCCCAGCCAAAACCCGACGCCCGGGCATTGGTGGGGAACACTTCCGATGCGAAGATCTGCATCGAGTTGCCGGCGACCTGGATGAAGAAGATCATCACGAAGCCGGCGACCAGCAGTTGCGTATCACTCACAGCATTCGCGAACACGATGGCCATGACCCCCGCGCCGACGAATGCGCAAACCGACGTGATCTTGCGGCCGAACTTGTCGAGCGCATACATCATGAACAAGCTTGCGCACGGCACCGCCAGCGTCATGCCGAAGGTGTAGGTGAGCGACTTGGTGATTGTGAACCCTTTCTCGGTCATGATGTTCGGCAGCCAAGTGCCCAGCCCAATGGCGGTGCCGAAGAAGGCCGAGAAGCAGATCATGCCGGCGACGACGCGCCGCGGAAACATCTTGAACACGACTGCGAAGGGATCGCTCTTGGTATCGCTCGCGATGCCGGTCGTAAGCGTCTCCTTCGGCCCTGCGATTCCCATGCGCCCGAGAACATCGAGCGCTTCTTTGCCTCTGCCGTGGGTTGCCAGATAGCGCGGCGATTCCGGCAGCCAGAAGCGGAAAAGCCAGACGATCAGCGCGCCGACGCCGATGACGATCCATACGCCGCGCCAGCCGATCTGGTCCCGGAAGGTGAGAGTGAACAGCGAGGCAATGGGCCATACACAGGCGCCGCCGATGAAATGGACGATCGCCAGGATGCGGCCGCGGATGGCCTTGGGCGAATATTCGCCGGCATAGGAGAAAGCAAGCGGCTGTTCAGCGCCGATGCCGATACCGGCGATGAAGCGTGCCGCGATCAGCCACGTGACCGTCGGCGCGAACGCGCCCAGGATCGTGAATGTACCGAATAACAGCAGGTTGAATTGGTAGATGGTCTTGCGGCCCCAGCGGTCGCTGAATTCACCCTGGCCAGCGGTGCCGATGAACATGCCGAAAACGGTCGCGGCTCCTACCAGGCCGGCCTCGGGCCCGGTTGCAAACTTGGATGCGAGCATGTCTGGGATGAGCGAGCCCAGCACGATCACATCGATGACGTCGAAGAAGTAACCGGCGGCGATCAGTGCGATCACTTTGATATGGAGCGGCGTTATTTTCGCGTTGTCCAATGCGTTGCCGACAAATCCCTCTATGGTTTGAGCCACGGCGTTTGCCTCCCTATTTTCGTTTCTAATTGGATATCCTGCAGCCGATGTCAGGATGAGGCACAATTTCGTTGTTGGCTAGCCCAATTGCACGCGGTCCGGCCAAACCGTTCATAGATTGGCCTTCCGCAGTTTCGATAAGTGAAAAAAGGATGTTTGGCTGGGGAACTAGGATTCGAACCTAGATTCTCGGAGTCAGAGTCCGATGTTCTACCGTTGAACTATTCCCCAATGGGGCTTGGAGCCAAAATGCCGGCCGGCAGGCATCCGGAAGCCCAATGACATGGGGCAATTCGGCCAATTTGACAAGTCCACAAGACGAACTGCGCCGGTCACTCAGCCTGCCGCGGCCGTGTCGCAACCGTGACAATGGCAACAAGGCTGAAGGCCGCTACCGCGAGGAACACCAGGCGTGGACTTCCGTGGTCCATGATTGCGCCGAAAATCAACGGCGAAATAATGCCCCCGATATTAAAGCCAGTGGTGACGAAGCCGAATACCTTGCCAAACGAACCGGCCGGCGTGACGTCGCGAACAATCATGTCGCGCGACGGCATGATTATGCCTGAGAAAAAGCCGGTCAGGGACATGGCCGCGATCAGCGCTATCGTGCCCAGATCAATTTGGGCGATCAGCGCGGTGAAGACCGCCATCGCGCCAAGACCGATGGTCGCCACCATGCCGTGGCGCGTCGTGCGCCCGACGAGGACGCCGCCCATCAGGACTCCGACGGCTGATAGCAGCAGATTGCCGGTCAAGGCGGCATTTGCGCTGGTGACCGGAGTTCCGTAGAGCGCACCGAGCGCCACGACGGAATAATTGTAGAGTCCGCCGCTTATCATCGCGAGTAGCACGAAGAAGAGGAGATTGAGGAGGATCGGCGCGGACAATAACAGCCGCCAGCCGGCAGTCGTGTTGTCTGCGCTGCGGCGCGCCGGAGCGGGGTTCATCTGAACGGCGGAAAAATCGCGCATCGCGAGCAGGAGTGCCGCCACAGCAATGCCTAGCACGCTGGCACCGATGAAAGCGCCTCGCCAGCCCCATTGGCTCTGTATGACGAGCAGGCTCACGGGGGCGACGGCCGAACCAAGCATACCGGCGAAGGTATGCACCGAGAACGCCTGCCCAATTCGGTCGGATGGCACGTAGTGCGACAGCAGCGAGTAGTCGGCCGGGTGATAGACTGTGTTGCCAACGCCGGCGAGGGCGAACATTGCGACCATGACCCAGAATGAATCGACCAGGCCGACGACAATGAAGGCCCCCGCACCGGTCACGAGGCCGGCAACCAATAGTGGGCGCGCCCCAAATCTATCAACCAGGAATCCCGCCGGCGTCTGCAAGACTGCCGTCACGATGTTGAATGCGGCGAATGCCAGGCCAATTTCGGTGTAACTCACCGCATATTCGGCGCGCACGAAAGGCAGAAGGGGTGCGAGTAGAATAATGTAGTAGTGCGACACAAAGTGCGCCGCGCTGACTGTACCGACCACGCGAACGTAAGACGGCCGGCTGGCGCCGAGGATCTCAGTCGCTTGGCTCATGCTGCAGGAACTCCGCAAGGGGCCGGACTATGCCTTGGACGACGTTGGTAATCCAATGCAATTCCCGTGGGCTGCCCATGTGACGGGGGTATGCGGGCTGCGCTCCTTAAAACCGCATAAAAAATTTGCTCGCCACAAGCATCTGTGAAGTCAAGCGGCTACCTACGGTGTTAGACTTCCATAAAGGCCGGCTACTGATGAGTTCCCGGCCAGGGATGGAAGAGCGAGGGCTCCATGATTGCACTCACGGTTAATGGAAAGGCGTATTCGTTAGACGTTGAACCGGAAACGCCGCTGCTTTGGGTCATCCGCGACGAACTCGGAATGACCGGTACGAAATTCGGCTGTGGCATCGCGCAATGCGGCGCCTGCACCGTTCATGTGGATGGCGAGGCCATCCGCTCTTGCAGCATTCAGATCGGCGACGTGGCCAACAAGACCATTATGACCATCGAAGGCCTGTCACCGGACGCAAAGCACCCCGTGCAGCAAGCCTGGCTTGCCGAAGACGTGCCGCAGTGCGGTTACTGCCAATCTGGGCAGATCATGGCGGCGGTAGCGTTTTTGAAAGAGCACCCGAAGCCGACTGATGCCGATATCGACGCCAACCTCACCAATATTTGCCGCTGCGGAACATATGTCCGCATCCGCAGCGCGATCCATCGCGCCGCGGCGCTGATGAAGACGTGACAGGGAGGTCACCCATGAACCAAATTGTAAATACCTCCGTCACCCGTCGTCATTTTGTAATCGCCTCTGCATCTGCCGCGGGTGGTCTCGCCATCAGCGTCGCGTTTCCGGGTCTCGCCGATGCAGCCAGCATCGGGGTGCAAGCGTGGGGCCCCGAGATCGCGCCAAATGAGATCAACGCCTTCCTTGCGATCGATCCAGATGGGAGCATCCTGATCCGCTCGCCGCATCAGGAGATGGGGCAGGGCGCTATCACGGCTTTGCCAATGATCGTCGCCGAGGAGCTCGAATGCGACTGGTCAAAGGTGAAAGTCGAATACGCTTCACCTGCGCGGAACCTGCGCGAAAAGAATGTCTACGGCGAAATGACGACCGTCGGCAGCCGCGGCGTGCGCACATCATGGCAAATGCTGCTTCAGGCCGGCGCCAGCGCACGCGAACGATTGATCGCCGCCGCGGCGCACCGCTGGAACGTTCCGTCCTCTGAATGTGAGGCAGCAAACAGCAAGGTCACGCACAAAGCGACCGGACGCAGCCTCGACTATGGCGCGCTCTCCGCTGACGCCGCAAAGATCAACCTCGACAAGGAGCCGGCGATCAGGACGCCCGATCAGTTCAAGCTGATCGGAAAACGCATCGCTCGCCTGGATACGCCGCTCAAGATCAATGGCTCGGCGAAATTTGCCATTGATACGCAAGTACCGGGAATGGTCTATGCGGCAGTTGCTGCCTGTCCGGTATTCGGCGGCAAGCTCAAGAGCGTGGACGAAACCCCGGCGAAAGGCCGTCGCGGCGTCTTGCAGGTCGTCAAACTGGACAATGCCGTCGTGGTTGTCGCGGATCGTTTCTGGCGTGCCAAGGAAGCGCTCGCTTTACTCAAGCCCGAATGGGATGTCGGGGAAGCGGGCAACACCGACAGCGCACAATTCGCAAAGCTCTATCGAGACACCCTCGATGGCGCGATGGTGAACGCCCGCAACGACGGCAACGTCGATGATGCGTTCGGCAAAGGTGGCAAGATCGTCGAGGCGGTTTACGAAGCGCCGCATCTCGCGCATGCCACCATGGAGCCGCTCAACGCGACGGTAAATCTGCAGGCCGACAAGCTCGAAGTCTGGCTCGGCTCGCAGACGCCAATGGGCACCATCCGGCAAGCGGCGGCTGCCTCCGGCCTCAAGCCGGAGCAGATCGTCATACACAATTGCTTCCTTGGCGGCGGCTTCGGGCGCCGCTCGATCAATGACGAGATGCGCCAGGCGATTTTGGTTGCCAAAGTGGTTGGCAAGCCGGTGAAACTGGTGTGGACGCGCGAAGAGGATATGACGCACGACCGCTACCGGCCACAGGCCGCGGTACGGATGAAAGCGGCCCTCGGCGCAGATGGAATGCCGACCGCTTTTGACGCCAAAATTGCGGTCGGCTCGATTCTGCGATCGACCGGCATCAATAAAGTCGAGAACGGCATCGAAGCGCAGGCGGTCGAGGGTTTCGCAAATATTCCCTACGCGATCCCAAGTGTGCGCGTCGGTTGCATGCTCAAGAACACCCATGTGCCGGTGATGTTCTGGCGGTCGGTCGGTTCCTCGCAGAATGCGTTCTTTGTCGAAAGCTACATCGACGAGCTAGCGCAAGCGGCCGGGCAGGACCCGTACAAGTTCCGACGGGCGCTGTTGGCAGGCAAATCCGATTTCCTCGGTGTGCTCGACACCATCGCGGAGAAGAGCGACTGGGGTAAGCCGCTCGGGCAAGGACGCGGCCGTGGCATCGCGATTCATGAATGCTATGGATCGATCATTGGTCAGGTTGCCGAGGTAACTGTCAGCCAAAAGGGCGAGGTCAGGGTTGACCGCGTCGTTGCCGCGGTGGATTGCGGCCATGTGGTCAATCCCGGGATCGTCGAGGCGCAAATCCAGAGCGGCGTGATCTACGGCCTCTCGGCGGCGCTCTATGGCGAGATCACGATCAAGCAGGGGCGCGTCGAGCAAGCGAATTTCGACGAGTATCAAGTCGTGCGCCTGTCTGACACGCCAAAGATCGAGGTTCATCTCGCGTTGTCCGGCGGCAAGAAATGGGGCGGGATCGGCGAACCTGGTACGGCGGCAACGGCCCCCGCGGTCGCCAACGCCGTGTTTGCGGCCACCGGTACACGTGTCCGGTCCATGCCGCTCAAGAACATCAAGCTGCCCGGTCCTGTCTGATCGCAGTCGGCAATTCTGTGGGGCCATCGGCAACGGTGGCCCCACTGTGTTTTTCAGGACGCTTGCCGTGCCTTTGCGTCTTGAATCGCCTGCCAGATACGCGCGGGCGTCATTGGCATTTCCAGATGGGTGATGCCGTAGTCCGACAGCGCGTCGATCGCTGCATTCGCAACGGATGGCAAACCGCCAGAAGTGCCGGCTTCGCCGCAGCCCTTGGCACCGAGCGGATTGCTTTTGGTCGGTACCGGGTGGCTCAAGACATCGATCATCGGCGCGTCGTGCGCGCGCGGCATGGCGTAGTCCATGAACGAACCAGTCACCAGTTGGCCGTCTGAATCATAGACCGCCTGTTCCAGCAATGCCTGCCCGAGACCCTGGACGACGCCACCCTGAATCTGGCCTTCCACCAGAAGCGGGTTGACGACGGTGCCGAGATCGTTGACCGCCAAATAGCGCACTACGTGGGCACCACCGGTTTCCGGATCAACCTCGACCTCGGCAATATGACAGCCGTTCGGAAAGGCGGAGGGGACAGGGTCCTTCACGACATGGTCGACGTCGAGCGAATTCGGTGTCCCATCAGGTAGCTTAAGGCCGCCACGCAATCGTGCCGCGAGGTCGAGCAAACTGATCGAGCGATCGGTACCGGCAATGATGAAACGGCCTGCCTTGAATTCGATGTCGCTTACAGATGCTTCCAGCACATGCGAAGCGATCTGCTTGCCGCGTTCGATAACAATTGCCGCTGATTCCGTCAGCGCCGTGCCGATAAACATCACAGAACGCGATCCACCGCTGCCGCCACCGAACGCCATCCGGTCGCTGTCACCTTCGACCATGCGGATGCGTTCGAATGGAATACCGAGCAGCTCGGTGAGTATCTGCGCGTAGGTTGTCGCGTGACCCATGCCGAAGTCGAGCGTGCCGGCAATGATAGTCACTGTGCCATCGGTCTCGAAATGAATCGCGCCGAGTTCCTTGCCCGGCGCGGCGGTGACTTCGAGATAGCAACCAATGCCGAGTCCGCGTAGCAACCCGCGCTTCTTGCTTTCGCGCTTGCGCTTCTTGAACCCGGCAAAATCAGCCGCTTCCAACGCTTGCTTGAGTACGCCGAGAAAGTCGCCGCAGTCGTACGTCATATCGGACGCGGTTTTAAAGGGCAGATCGCCCTTGCGGATCATGTTGCGCCTGCGCAGGTCGATGCGATTGATACCAAGCTCGCTCGCCGCAAGGTCAAGCGCGCGCTCGACATAATAGTTGCCCTCGGGCCGGCCGGCGCCGCGATAGGCCGACACAAAGTTTGTATTGGTGAACACGCATTTGGTTGCCACTTCGATTAGCGGCGTCCGGTAGACGCTTGTGATGTTCTTGACTTGATTGCCGGTCGGCAACAGCGGACCGAACTGAGCGAGGTAGCCGCCCATGTCGCCATAGCCTGAGAGACGCATTGCCAGGATATGCGCGTTCTCATCGAACGCGATTTCCATCACCATGTCCTGCGCGCGCCCATGATGATCGGATATGAAACTGCCTGAGCGCTCGTCGGTCCATTTGACCGGCCGGCCCAACAGACGCGCGGCGTGCAGGATGCAGACGTATTCCGGATAGACGGCAGCCTTCATTCCGAACGAACCACCGACCTGGCCGGTCACCACACGGACCTTGTCGGCAGGCGCGCTCAGAATATCCATGAGGGAGGTCTTCATGCCGTGGACGCCTTGGCTTGACGAATAGAGCGTCCATTTGTTGGCCGCCGCGTTGTATTCGCCGATCGCCGCGCGCGGCTCCATGGCGTTGACGACCATGCGCTGATTGGAGGTCTTTAGTCGCGTCACGTGCTTGGCCTTGGCGAAGGCGTCGGCGACTTTGGCAGCGTCGCCAAAGTGGTAGTCGAGCGCGACATTGTTCGGGACGCCATCGAACACCAGCGGCGCGCCAGGTTTTACCGCATCCGCAGGCTTGAGCACGACTGGCAACGTCTCAATATCGATCGTCACCGCCTCGGCGGCATCCTTTGCCTGCGCAACGCTTTCCGCAACGACGCAGGCAACAGGATCGCCCACGAACCGGACTTTATCGCCTGCGAGGGCCGGTCGCGGTGTGTAGCGGATTGGTGATCCGTCGCGGCTCTTTAGTGGCAAAAGGCATTTAAGTGGGCCATACGCGGACAGATCGCTTGCCGTATAGACCCCCAACACGCCAGGCATTGCTTTGGCAGCCGTGGTGTCGATTGACTTGATGACACCGTGAGCGTCGCGACTGCGCACCATCACAGCGTAAGCCTGGCCGGGCTGGCTGAGATCGTCCGTGTAGCAGCCTTCGCCGCGAACCAATTTAGGATCCTCGCTGCGGCGGACCGGCTGGCCGACGCCGAATTTGGTCAGCGAAAGTGCGGTTTCGATGGTTCGATCATCCATTTAGGAGGGCTTTCGTTCCGGGGCGTGTTGTCAATTAAAGCAGCCTATCTGCTTCGACAAGAATGGCTTTCGGGACGGAGGGTTG
>JBGQLL010000102.1:0-10949 GCA_041500065.1 Pseudolabrys sp. | reverse complement strand
TTACTCGGCGCCGCCGGCGGCCTCGCGCGGCTGCTCGCCGCCCTCGGGTCGCTGCTTGCCTTCGATATCCTCGCCGGTAGCCTGGTCGACCGCCTTCATGGACAGCCGAACCTTACCGCGCTCATCCACGCCGAGCAGTTTCACCTTCACCTTGTCGCCTTCCTTGACGACATCGGTGACTTTGTTCACCCGGCGCGGGGCCAGCTGGCTGATGTGCACCAGACCGTCCTTGGCGCCAAAGAAATTCACGAAGGCGCCGAAGTCCATCACCTTCACGACCGTGCCTTCGTAGATGTGGCCGACTTCCGGATCGGAAGCGATCGACTTGATCCAGTTGATCGCCGCCTTGATCGACTCGCCGTTGGCGGACGCAACTTTTACCGAACCGTCATCCTCGATGTTGATCTTGGCGCCGGTCTTTTCGACGATCTCGCGGATCACCTTGCCACCGGTACCGATCACTTCACGAATCTTGTCGGTCGGAATCTTGAACATCTCGATCCGCGGGGCATGCTCGCCCAATTCCGCACGCGCGGCGGTAAGCGCCTTGGCCATTTCACCGAGGATGTGCAAGCGGCCATCTTTCGCCTGCGCGAGTGCGACCTTCATGATCTCTTCAGTGATACCGGCGATCTTGATATCCATTTGCAGGGAGGTCACTCCCTGATCGGTGCCGGCCACCTTGAAGTCCATGTCGCCGAGATGGTCCTCGTCGCCAAGGATGTCAGACAGCACCGCGTAGCGCTTGTCTTCCAGAATGAGGCCCATGGCGATGCCGGCGGTCGCCCGTTTGAGCGGCACGCCAGCATCCATCAGCGCAAGCGAGGATCCACAGACGGACGCCATCGACGAGGAGCCGTTCGACTCGGTGATCTCCGACACAACGCGGATGGTGTAGGGGAATTCGGCCGGCGTCGGCAGCATCGGGTGGATCGCGCGCCAGGCCAGCTTGCCGTGGCCGATCTCGCGCCGCCCCGGCGCGCCCACGCGGCCGGTCTCGCCCACCGAGAAAGGCGGGAAGTTGTAGTGCAGCAGGAAGGTCTCTTTATACGTGCCCTGCAACGCGTCGATAAACTGCTCGTCCTCGGCGGTGCCGAGTGTGGCCACCACCAGCGCCTGGGTCTCGCCGCGCGTGAATAGCGCGGAGCCATGAGTGCGCGGCAGCACGCCGACCTCCGCCACGATCGGACGGACGGTCTTGAGGTCTCGGCCGTCGATACGTTTGTTGGTGTCGAGAATGTTCCAACGCACGATCTTGGCTTCGAGCTCTTTGAACACGCCGGCAACCGCCAGCTTGTCGTGTTTCGGCTCGGCGCCTTCCGGGAAGAAATGTGCCATCACCTTTTCCTTCACGGCGGCGACGGCGTCCTGGCGGTCCTGCTTGCGCACGATCGAATAAGCCGCGCGCAGGTCCTTCTCGGCGAGCCCGAGAATTTCTTTTTCCAGCGCCTTGTTGTCGGGAGCGGCCAGTTCGCGTGGCTCTTTTGCTGCCTTCTCGGCAAGCCGGATGATGGCTTCGATTACCGGCTGGAAATGCCGGTGTCCGAACATCACCGCGCCAAGCATGATCTCCTCGGACAGCTCTTTGGCTTCCGACTCCACCATCATCACAGCGTCTTGCGTGCCGGCGATGACGAGGTCGAGCTGGCTCTCCGGCATTTCGTCGAGCGCCGGATTAAGCACGTATTCGTTGTTGATGAATCCGACGCGGGCGCCGGCGATCGGGCCCATGAACGGCGCACCGGAGATTGTCAATGCAGCGGACGCCGCGACCATCGCGACGATGTCGGGGTCGTTTTCCATATCGTGCGAGAGCACGTTAACGGTCACTTGCGTGTCGCAGCGCCAGCCCTCGGCGAACAGAGGACGGATCGGGCGGTCGATCAGACGCGAGGTCAGCGTGTCTTTTTCGGTCGGCCCGCGTTCACGCTTGAAGTAGCCGCCAGGAATCCGGCCGGCGGCGTAATATTTTTCGGTGTAGTTGACGGTCAACGGAAGGAAATCGATGCCTTCCTTCGGCTGCTTCGCTGCCACGACGGCGGCGAGCACAGTGGTCTCGCCGTACGTGGCGAGCACTGCGCCATCGGCTTGGCGCGCGACCCTGCCGGTCTCAAGGGTTAGCTTGCGCCCACCCCAATCGAGCTCAACTCGATGCATATCGAACATTGTATCTTTCTCTCATGGTTTACAGCGAGCCCCGAAAGCCATGAGCAAGACGGCGAGAAGCTGCTGCGCATCATCGTGATACGGGAAGCAACAGCGTCTGGCGATCCTGCCATGGCGTTCGAACCTTGCCTTGTCGCAAGAGGCGATCCTTATCGGCTCTTGCCAAATTGCCGGCCGCGCCTATCGCCGCCGGCTCAATCGAGCGAACACGTTTTCGCGTCGCTCTACGAAACGCACCGGGCTCAAGCGCCCCGCGCGGAACAAATCATCGGCGGATGCCGAGCTTCTCAATCAAGTCCTTGTAACTCGCTTCGTTGGTGCGACGCAGATAATCGAGCAGCTGGCGGCGCTGGCCCACCATCTTGAGCAACCCTCGGCGAGAGTGGTTGTCCTTGACGTGGGACTTGAAATGCTCGGTCAGATTATTGATGCGCTCGGACAGGATCGCCACTTGCACTTCCGGCGATCCGGTATCTCCAGGCTTCTTGGCATACGTCTTGATTACTTCGGCCTTGCGGCCGGCGGTCACCGACATCGGTCATCCTTTCTTACGCGCGGCTCTGCCCATCAGGCCGGCGAGGTTAAACACGCGCTTGGGGACGATTTCGCCACGATCCACTTCGGCCAGGGCCAACAACTGGCCCGATGCCGTGACGTAGACTGTGCCGCGGAAATTGGGTGCGTCCCGTCCGCGCAACAAAACGGCTTGGCCTCGCTGAAGCCTCGCCGCATCTGCCCGACTGACGGCCAGCGCCGGGATGTCGTCCAGCGCGGTCTCGACGGGCATGAGTGCGTCGGCGAGGCTTGCCTCGCCAGACGCGGCTCTATGACATAGAGCCTCCAATTGTTCCAGCAGAATCATGGTTTCTTCGCTGAATGGCCCAACTGTGGCGCGCCGCAGAGCGCTGACATGGCCAAAACAGCCCAAAGTCCGGCCGAGATCGCGGGCGAGCGAGCGTACGTAGGTGCCTTTGCCACATTCGGCCTCCAGGACCGCATGGTCGGCGTCGGGAATGCTGACGAGCTCCAGCCGCCCGATCTCGACCGGGCGCGCGCTGAGTTCCACAGTCTCGCCATCGCGGGCGAGATCGTAGGCGCGTTCGCCCTCGATCTTGATGGCCGAATAGCGCGGCGGCACCTGCTGGATGCAGCCGGTAAAAGACGGCAGCTGCGCCCGGATCGTGTCGGCCGACGGCCTCTGATCGCTGCGCGCGACGACGCGACCCTCTGCGTCGTCGGTGTCGCGTTCCTCGCCCCAACGAATAGTAAATCGATACAGCTTACGACCATCCATCACGAACGGAACGGTCTTGGTGGCTTCACCAAGCGCAATTGGCAGCGCACCGGAAGCGAGTGGATCAAGCGTGCCGGCATGACCAGCGCGCCGCGCGGAAAATAAACGCTTCACCACGCTCACCGCGTGCGTCGATGTCATGCCGACCGGCTTGTCGAGTATGACCCAGCCATGCACGTCGTGCTTGTCACGCTTTTTCTGTTTCGGCCTTTCGTTCTGCCCATGCCGAGGCACAGGCGCAGCCATGCTTGGAGACGCCGTCTTCCGCGGTCCTTCGGCAGGCGACCGGTCAAGATATTTCAATTCTTCTTCGTTCACTCGCCGTCCTCGTCAGGTTTTAAATCGCGCTTTACGTCGGGGGAACTCAACAACCTCTCAATCCGTTCGGCTTCGGCGAAGCGGTCGTCGACGCGGAAACGGATGTCGGGCGCAAATTTCAGATTGATGCGGTGGGCTATCTCGGCGCGCAGATATTTCTTGTGCCGTTCGAAGGCAGCAACCACCTCCTCGGCGTCGCGGCCGCCCATCGGCATCAAGTAGATGGTTGCAAGGCGGAGGTCGGCAGTCACGCGCACTTCAGGTATCGTAATCATGTGTGCTTCGATAACCGGATCATGCACATCACCGCGCGTGAGCATGTCGGCGAGCGCGTGCCGCACCAGCTCGCCGACGCGTAATTGACGCTGCGAGCCGCCGCCGGGTGCCTGGTCGCGATGATGTTTGTGGCGTGCCATAAAATTCTTAGCCTTCAATTCGTCATGCCGGGCTTGTCCCGGCCATCGACGCCTTGCTTCCTTCACCGAAGGAAGGCGTGGATGCCCAGCACAAGGCCGGGCATAACGGTGGAGAGGGCGGGAGTGTTCTGCGCTAGCCTGAGACTTGGACTCACAGCGAGCGTTGAATCTGCTCCACCCGGTAGCATTCGATCACGTCGCCTTGCCGCATGTCCTGATAGTTTTCGAAGGCCATGCCGCATTCCATACCGGCGCCAACTTCGCGCACGTCATCTTTGAAGCGTTTGAGCTGTGATAGTTTTCCTTCGTGGATAACGACATTGTCGCGGATCAACCGCACATTTGCGCCGCGCTCGACAGTTCCGTCGGTGACCTTGCAGCCGGCAATGTTGCCGACTTTGGATACCTTGAAAATTTCCAGAATCTGCGCATTGCCCAGCATGGTTTCGCGCAGGGTCGGTGGCAGCAGACCCGACATCGCTTTCTTAACGTCATCCACCAGATCGTAGATGATGTTGTAGTAGCGAATCTCGATGCCTGCGCGTTCAGCTGCTTCGCGCGCTTCCTTGTTGGCGCGCACATTGAAAGCAATGATTGGAACGCCTGAGGCCTCGGCCAGAGTGACGTCCGATTCCGAAATGCCGCCGACGCCGGAGTGCAGCACGCGGGCGGCAACTTCGTCGGTCGCCAGCTTGTCGAGCGCGCCGATAATGGCCTCAACCGAGCCCTGCACATCGGCCTTGATTACCAGCGGGAATTCCTTGCGGCCCGAGGTCTTGGCCTGCGCCATCATCTGTTCAAGCGAGCCGCGCAAACCGGTGGCACGCGCCGCCATCTTCTCGCGCTTCTGTCGCGCACGATAATCCGTCACTTCGCGCGCACGTGCTTCGCTGTCGACCACCGCCAGGCGGTCGCCGGCGTCGGGGGTGCCGGAAAAGCCGAGCACTTCCACCGGGGTCGACGGACCCGCGCTCTGGACAGGCTCGCCGGTATCGGAAACCAGCGCGCGCACGCGGCCCCATTCGGCGCCGGCCACGACGATGTCGCCGGGATGCAACGTACCACGCTGGACGAGCACGGTCGCTACCGGCCCGCGGCCGCGGTCGAGCTTGGCCTCGATCACGGTGCCTTCTGCCGCGCGCTGCGGGTTGGCCTTGAGGTCAAGGATTTCCGCCTGCAAGCCGATCATTTCGAGCAGCTTGTCGATATTCGTCTTCTTCGTGGCGGAGACTTCAACGTCCACCACCTCGCCGCCCATGGATTCGACTTGGATCTCATGCTGCAAAAGGTCAGTGCGCACGCGGTCCGGCTTGGCGTCGGGCTTGTCGATCTTGTTGATGGCGACGATGATCGGCACCTTCGCCGCCTTGGCATGATGGATCGCCTCTACTGTCTGCGGCATCACGCCGTCGTCGGCGGCAACAACCAGCACGACAATATCGGTGACTTTGGCACCACGGGCACGCATGGCTGTGAAGGCGGCGTGGCCAGGCGTATCGATAAAGGTAATCCTGGCGCCGGACGGCGCGGTTACCTGATACGCGCCGATATGCTGGGTGATGCCGCCGGCTTCGCCCGCAGCAACCTCACTTGAACGGATAGCGTCGAGCAGCGATGTCTTGCCGTGGTCGACATGACCCATGACGGTGACCACCGGCGCGCGCGCTTCGACTTGCTCCGGATCATCGGCTACGTCGAACAAACCTTCTTCCACGTCGGCCTCAGACACGCGGCGCACACTATGGCCCATTTCCTCAGCAATGAGTTGGGCGGTATCAGCATCAATCACGTCGTTGATCGTGACCATTTGGCCTTGCTTCATAAGCAGACGGATCACGTCGACCCCGCGCTCGGACATGCGGTTGGCGAGATCTTGGATGGTGATCGCTTCGGGGATGGTTACCTCGCGCACCAGCTTTTCCTTCGGCTCGCTGGAGGCGACGCCCTTGAGCCGCTGGGTGCGGCGGCGGAACGAGGCGACTGAACGTTCGCGCACCTCATCGGCACGCAACGCGGTCACCAACGTGAGACGTCCGCGCTGCTTTTCACCGGCACCGCGTGGGGCAGGACGAGGCGCGGTGGGCGCACGCGCTGCGCCGGGTCGGCGGCTACGCGGAGCTTCCTCGTCATCGGCCTCGAGCGCGAGGCGGGCTCCCGGCCCGGTGCGCGTAGTCTCTTCCACTCCGAAGCGCTTCTTGGCAACTTCGCCGGCCTTGCGTTTGGTTTCCTCGTCGTGCTTGCGACGGTCCTCTTCTTCGCGCTTGCGCGCGTCGGCGGCTTCACGTTCGCTGCGGTCCACCGATTCGCGGCTGGCGCGGCGGCGAGCTTCTTCTTCGGCAATCTTGCGTTCTTCGGCCTCGCGCACACGCGAGTCGGCAAGCGCATGCGCGCGCGCGCTGCGCTCTTCCTCGGTGAGAGTACGGAGCACGACGCCTGACTTCGGCTTCGTCGCCTCGGCGTGGGTCAGACCTGGGCTTGTGACCGGCGCGGCCTTCTTCGCGGCAGGAGCTTTTTTCGCCTCGACAGGAGGGGCGGGTTCTACCTTGGCCTCGCCCGGTCCGCCGACCGAGCGGCGTTTGACCTTTTCGACCACGACCTGCTTGCTGCGGCCGTGGCTGAAACTCTGTCGCACCACGCCCGTCTCCGTGCGTGGCTTGAGCGTCAGCGTCTTGCCAGAGACGCTGAGTTTTTTCTCGCCGGGGTTCTTCGTTTCGCTCATTCCGTACTGTGTCCTTATGCGCCGTCCGTCGGCGCATGCGCGCTAACTGCATTGGCCGAAATTCCGGTCCGAAAACGGATCAAGCGCGTGGCGCGCGCAAGAAAAGTCTCGCTACCGGGTCCGGCAAGCAGGGCTGCATGTACCACATTTGGACGGTTCAATGCCAAATCCAATTGGGCGCCAGTAAACGTGTCGATCACGACGATTTCGTGCGATTCTCCAGCCGTATTGCGGTGCAGGGTGGCTGCCAGCTTGCGCTTGCCGTCGTCGCCGGCGTCGGCTGCGTGGATCAAAGCCAGAATGTCATTCCGGCCGACCGCCGCCTCCACCCTGGAAAATCCGCTGATCACCGTGCCTGCCTTGCCAGCGATTGCCAGTGCGTCGAGGGCGGCGCGTTCGACCATCTGTTCGGTTTGCGCGGCCAGATCGGGTGCAACCCGCACGGCGCGTTTAAAGCCGCGAGCGAAGACGTTACGCTTTGCGGCGTCCTCGATGGCGGCGCGGGTTGCGGTAACCCAGATACCTCGACCGGGCAATTTGCGTTTGACGTCAGCTACCGCCTCTCCACCTGGGCCCACCACGAAGCGGATCATGTCTGCCGCTGGTTTGAGTTCGCGGGTGAGCGCGCAAGTGCGCTCCGCCCCCGGGGCGACGCTGGTCGCCCCGCGGTCGAGTTCGCTGTCCTGCGCAACTGCCAGCATTACTGCCATCGTTCTCCTTACGCCTGCGGTTGAGGCGCTTCCTCTGGTGCTGCTTCGGCGCTCGGTGGCGGCGCAAGCTCCGCCTCGGTCACCCACCCGGCCTTCAAGCGCGCCTGCATGATCATGGACTCGGCGTCCTCGCGCGACACGCCGAGGCCGTCGAGGAAACCGGGCTCATGCTTCGATTCGCCATCCTTGCGCTCGGTCCATCCCGTGAGATCGTCAGTGGCGCAACCGGCGAGATCTTCCACGGTCTTCACGCCGTTCTCGCCGAGTGCGACCAGCATTTTTGTGGTCACGCCGGGTATATCCTTGAGTTCGTCCGCAACGCCCAGCTCGACACGCTTGGCATCAAGTTCCGCCTCCTGTTGAGCGAGATATTCCTTGGCGCGCTCCTGGAGTTCGCGTGCGGTGTCTGCATCGAAGCCTTCGATACCGGCGATTTCCTTTTCGTCCACCAGCGCCAGTTCCTCGATCGAACCAAAGCCCTCGGAGGCCAGCAACTGTCCGACCACCTCGTCGAGATTGAGCGCCTCGACAAAGACCTTGGTGCGATTCTCGAACTCGGCCTGGCGGCGTTCGGATTCTTCCTGTTCGGTCAAAATATCGATGTCCCAGCCGGTGAGCTGGGAGGCGAGCCGCACATTCTGGCCGCGCCGCCCGATAGCCAGCGATAGTTGCTGGTCCGGCACCACCACCTCGATGCGCTCCTTGTCTTCATCGAGCACGACCTTGGCGACTTCCGCCGGGGCCAGCGCGTTCACCACGAACGTTGCGATGTCGGGCGACCACGGAATGATGTCGATCTTCTCGCCCTGCAATTCGTTCACGACCGCCTGCACACGTGAGCCTCGCATGCCGACGCAGGCGCCTACGGGATCGACCGAGGAATCGCGCGAAATCACGGCGATCTTGGCGCGCGATCCTGGATCGCGAGCAACAGCCTTGACCTCGACGATGCCGTCATAGATTTCCGGCACTTCCTGCGCGAACAGCTTGGACGTGAACTGCGGGTGCGTGCGCGACAGGAAAATCTGCGGGCCGCGTGGTTCGCGCCGAACGTCGTAAATATAGGCGCGGATGCGGTCGCCGTTACGGAAAACTTCGCGTGGCAGCAATTCGTCGCGCCGCACGATTGCTTCGCCACGTCCGAGGTCGACCACGACGTTGCCGTACTCGACGCGCTTGACGATGCCGTTGACGATATCGCCGATACGGTCCTTGTACTCGGCGTATTGTCGGTCACGCTCGGCTTCGCGCACCTTTTGCACGATAACCTGTTTCGCCGATTGAGCGGCGATGCGACCGTATTCGAGCGGCGGCAAGGGGTCCGCAATTGTGTCGCCGACCTGCGCCGCCGGGTGGCGTTTGCGCGCTTCTTCGAGCGTGATTTGGTTGGACGGGTTCTCGACGCTCTCGACCACCAGCATGTGTCGGGTGAGGCGCAGATCTCCGGTTTTCGGTTCGATCTCCGCATGCACGTCGGTCTCCGCACCGTAGCGGGAACGCGCCGCCTTGGCGATCGCGTCTTCCATCGCTGCGATCACAATTCCTCGGTCGATCGCTTTTTCACGCGCGACCGCGTCGGCGATCTGCAAAAGCTCGAGCCGGTTGGCGCTGACAGCCATAGCTCACTCTCCTCCTTTGGCGGCAGGCCGTTGCGGCCGATGCCGTGAATGTCTCTGTTCGCGTCGAATTTCCCTTTGCGCTTCACGCGCTTTGCGCTTGGCGGATTTTTCACGCCGTAAAGCCTCGGCCACCAATTCGTCGGTGAGCACAAGTTTGGCTTCGCTCATCTCATCGATCGGGAGTAGAAACTCGAGGTCCTCGCCCTCCGTTGCGTCGTCACGGCGGATGCGAGCAGCTTCGCCCTCGGTTCCGATTAGAACGCCGCGGAAACGCCGGCGACCATTTACCGGCATAGCAGTTTCGATCTTGGCAAGATGGCCGGCGTAACGCTCGAAGTCCGATTTCCGCACCAGCGGCCGGTCGATACCGGGTGAAGAAATCTCGAGTCGATAGGGCTGATCGATCGGATCGGCCACATCAAGCACCGGCGAAATTGCCCGGGAGACTGACTCGCAGTCTTCCACCGTCATGGCGCCGTCCGGCTGTTCCGCCATGATTTGTACCGTGCACCCTTCGGCGCCAGATACCCGCACCCGCACGAGGCGGTAGCCGAGTTGTTCGATGACTGGCTCGACAATCGCTGCAACACGTGCCGGCAGCCCCGGCTCGACAATGAGCCGCGGTTCATTCGGCGCGTTTGAGGCCGCATTTGTCTGCAACGTGTCGTCTTTGGCCATCTGGTAACAAAAAAGAGCGGGCCCCGGGGGACCCACTCTCAAAACCCATTTTGGTCATGAGGGTGTCTAGTAACGCTGTGAAATATAGCGATTTCGCGAGGGCATGCAAGGGTGGTGCCGCGTTAACGACTAACCCTTCCTTCAGAATCTGCCCTTAAATTTGCGTAAAACCGCCCTGTCTGGCGGATTTTTTGGCGTTTTGCAGGTCCTCATGGGTATTGTTCCCGCCTCGCTGCTTCCCGAGTTGGAAGACGTCGTCCAGCACGGCTCGGCGGAGAAGCGTGCGGAGACATTGCGCCGCATCACGACCTTGTTCCTCGACGGCGCACCCAGCTTCAATGCAGAACATGTCGCGCTTTTTGACGACGTCATCGGTTGCCTGATCGAGGAGATTGAGGCCAAAGCACTGGCTGAACTCGCTCGACGGATCGCACCAGTTCCCAATGCACCGGCCGGCGTGGTCAGCGCGCTGGCCAAGAACGACGACATCGCGGTCGCTGGACCGGTGTTGAAACAGGCACGGCTCGCCGATCCCGACCTTATGTACATCGCCGAGAACAAGAGTCAGGCGCATCTGCTCGTTATGTCGTCGCGCCTTGGTATCAGCGAGGCACTGTCCGACATTTTGGTAGGGCGCGGCGACCGCGACGTCGCGCGCTCGATTGCCAACAATCAACATGCGGAACTATCGGTCAATGCGTTCGCCACATTGGTAGAGCGTGCTGAGCAGGACGGCGTGCTGGCAGAAAAGGTCGGTATGCGCACCGACATTCCGCCGCGCCTTTTTCGACAGCTTCTGATACAGGCAAGTGAAGTGGTGCAGAGGCGGCTGCTGGCAAAAGCCAAGCCCGAAACCCAGTCCGAGATTCGGCGCATTCTCGCTCAGGTCACCGACGAGGTCGCTGCAAAGGCGGCGCCTCGCAACTACATCGCTGCTCTCGCGGCGGTGCGCGGCTTGCACAAAGAGCGCAAGCTCGGCGAAGCTGACGTCGCCGAGTTCGCGAAAACTGGAAAGTACGAAGAGACCAT
>JBGQLL010000101.1:0-10962 GCA_041500065.1 Pseudolabrys sp. | reverse complement strand
TCCCTTCGCTTGCCTCAACTTGGCAGCTCAAAGGCTTCCGCTTCGATGTCTATAAAAATGCGGCCGACTGTTCCCAGCTGCCGGTAGAAATCCGCTGCCTCGGCCTGCTCAAGATCGGTGAAAAAACGTCCGATCCACGGTGCCATGTGCTTGTCAAAGATCATGCGGTCGGAATCAGGCGGTGCCGGCAGACGACGGCTCGCCAGTCCCGACATGATCTCGCACAGAATTCCGGCGTGATCCTCCGGTTCGCAGATGCCCTCAGCGCGCGCTATGCCGATTTTCGCGAGATCGTCGCGCAACCGTGCCAGGGGCCGCTCGTGCAGGAAGCCGGTGAGATAATAAGAACCGTACGGCATCAGTTCGCCGCGACCGAGACCAATGAACAGATTGAAAAATTCGCGTTCGACATGATCGACCTTGGCCCTGCTGGCGGCTTCGGCGAGCCCGGCATGTGCAACGCCGAGCGGGGTCGCATCGGCCCGCAACTCTGACAAATTGGATAGCAACGTCGCGTCCGGCGCACGCGTGAGCAGCGCAGCGATCAGCGCGTATTCTTGCGCGCGCGCGACATCGACTTCGTCGATATCACCGGCCATCTTTTTCCCGCCGTAGAGGTCTGGCCGCAGTACCGCCCGATCGACGCCCGTGGCGGATTCAACTGAAACGACCCGTTCGGCGGGAATGCGGATCCAATTTGAAACGGAGGGTTGGGAAATGCCAATCTGGCGCGCAAGCTCGCTGACACCGCCAGCTGCGCGAATGGCTTCGGAAAGACCCGGATCCCTCATTCAGACCTTCTCGTTTCTTTGAATAATTATAAAGCGTAGTGGCCCACTCATCCGCGGGTCAATAGCCTAAAGCTATAAGCAGGAACACTATTCTGGGGATTTTCATTCCGGCATCGCGCTACCATGGCGACGTTTTTTCCTGTCATTCGATCCATTTTTCGGATCGTCCTGCTGCATCGCAATATTCGCATCGCTTTGCAGCAAAGGTTCGGCCGAAACTGCAATTTTTTGCGGCTCAGCTGTGGCAACGCCCTCGGCCGCCGGGTTGCTGGATTTGTCCGGTAACTGAGTAGCTTGAGCTGACAACGGGTCGGAGACACATGCTTCTTTCGGAGGCTCGGCTTTTGGTCCGGCTTCCCCGAAGATCTCGGCGACAATCTTTTTGACATCATACTTTGGATCAAGACCGCCAAAGCCGACCATGGCTTCGGGATCGGTGAAATCCCAAGCATTCTCCGCCAGCCCAACGAAATCGCGAATGGCCGGATCCGCTGCCCACGCGCGACGAAGGGCCGCATGCTTGAGTGCTGAAGGCACGCCGGGCTGAAGAAAGGCAGTTATGTCGGAATTAGCGCCGATCGACTCGAGTGAGGGCAGCTTCGTTAAGTCGAATCCCGGCGCCGGTGGCGCTTCCGACTCGCGCGGGCGCGTGACGATTGATTCGTCGGACTTGATTTCTTGTTTTGTGGAGTCGTCTGCCGCCGGTGCTGTCGGCTTCTCGACCTCGGCATTGGCGGTGTCGCGCTTTCGGCGCGACCAGCGCGTGAGGAATTTTTCCTGATCGCTCATTTGCGATCCCCGCGTTGGGGAGGCATGGACCGCCCCAACGCTTCCGGATTGGCACGATCGCGCTTGCGTTTGACGAACACCTGCTCGACGTGATGTTCCGCGATGAAAGCTGAAATCGCTTCCTGCATCGGCAGGGGCATTGGCACAGAATCGACGAGATTAACGCCGGCTTCAGTCATCGCTTCGCCTTCAGCCGGATCGGCTGTGACCGCCAGTAGCTCAAATGGCGGATCGCGCTCGACCGGCTGCAAGATGACCCATAACAGCGGTGCCTCCAAGGCGAGATTGTCGCGGTAACTTGACGTTTCCGTTCGATACAGTTTGATCTCGGCCGAACCGGCATAAAACGTCACATGCTCGCTGTCCTCGCTGAGCCTGGTCCACGGCGCCGCTTCCGGCACCCCGGGCAGCACGCCAACCGGGCGCCAATAGAATTCCGCCCATTGGTTCGCGCTCTTGCTGCGCTCGACCACGACGCCAACTGGAATGCTTACAAGCGGAGCACTCAACTGACGGCCTCCAGATGTCGGATCGGCAAGCCGGCCGCGAGATTCTGCGGCTTCATACGGATGGTCTTGTCCGGCGTCATCGCCAGTATCAGATAGACCGGTTCGCCTCTGACTTTGTCGAGCATGACCGACGGATCCCTAAAAGTGAGCCTGAACAACCCGACCACGCGCGCCATGATTGCCTCGTCGATATCCTCGCCGTGCCAAAGCATGTCACCGATTTTGGTGGAATCGGCATCGAGACCGACATACCAGGCAAGATTGACGTCCTGCAGCTGGGCAAGCGCTTCGATGGTCACATCTATGCCGAGCAGATGCGCGATCCAGCGCTGCATCGCCGTCGCCAATGCGTCGAGCCCTTCGCGGCCGGCTGTCAAATCGAGCGCCGTATCGAACTGGTCACTACGCTCCCAATAGCTGTCGATATTGCTGTCGTTCATGACGTCGATCTCGGCTTCTGGGGGAATGCCCAGCATGGAAACCAGCGGCGTTACGGGCGCAGTATTGACACCGCCGATTGTTTCCTCGTCGGCCGCAATCAAAGAACCGTCGTGCAAGGTGACGCGTTGCGTCCGGAAGAACATTTCGGCAGCGCGCAGCACGCGGGGGTCTGTCACGCCGTCGAGCGCATTTCGCAAGATCACATGCACGAGCTGGTTAACGAACAACGGCGGGATATTGCCGATGCCGTTGCGTGCAAGCTCGGCGTAAGCGGCTTCCAGCGTCTTGTAGCGCAGCAGAAAATCGCGGAAGTCGATCAAAAATTGCCAGTTCTCGCGCGCGTCCGGATCCGCGATCGCGGCAATGTCCGATTTCGCCACCGGCAGTCGCGGGTCGGCAAGCAGAGCCGCGTGCAGCGTGCGCTCGACCGCACAAGCTTCCGGCGGTGGCAGGAGTTCGGGCCGCGCCAGATATAATTTCAGGAACTCGTCGGTCACGCTTAGCCCGCCGCCCTGATCGCGATCGAGCAAATGGTGCCCGCTGGAAATCCAGAAGTCGTTCATTTGCGCTCCCGGTCGGCCATCGCAATCAGGTCGACCTGCTCGCCCCCTTGCTCTTGCTCGCCTTCGACCTCAAGGAAGGAGAAGGCCCGCGCCGGCTTTGGCCCGTTCCGCGGACGCAGCGTGCGGAACGACTCCCGCACTGAGCCGTCTTCGAACGTGCGATGCACCGCGATCAGCGTATCTTGTGGTTGCGTGCATAACGATTCAGCAAAACTAATCTCTTCCTCTGCCGCTGCAACCGCATCATTAATTGTGGGCGCGCCAAAATTCGCTACCAATTGTTTCGCCAGCGCATCAATCGCGGCAAGCCGATCGGTCTCACTCGCTTCTACAATCTGCACCAGAGTCGACCAGCCAAGTGTCGATATGCCGAGGAAGCCGCTGCGAAACGCAGAACGTGCCTTGCCTTCCAGCGATGCCGCGTCGCGGTTCCAGAACACGAAGGCACCTGGCACCGCCCATTCGCCGGGTTCGGCCGCTTGTTCGAACACGAACGTATCCGAAGGATCGAGACGTATGGTGCGCAGGAGTTTCAAGCACGTGGCCCTTTAGTCTTGAGGTCGAGCCACCCGGGCTTGCCGAGTCGCGCCAGCAACGCCTTGCGCTCAACAACCTCGGCCTTGCCCATGCGACGTACCAGCAAATCGCCGTTCTCGTCGATATCGCGGCGCAGGCCTTTCTCGATCGCCAGTCGCGCCAGATAATTCTTCGCCACCGCGCCGAAGCCGTTCTCCTGCCAGGAATCGATCGCGACCATAAAATGCCGCGCAAAGCTTTCGACCAGTTGGTTGGACAGTACGTCAGTAAAACCCTCTTCCTCCAGCGCAGTCACCAGCGGATTCAACCCCGGTTCGGTGCCGGTCATGGAGACGGTACGGATCATGGCGCCGAATACCAGCCACGGCGGAACTTCGTCCTCGGTTATTCCTCGCGGCCAGCCGAGCCGGCCGCCGCCCACCAGCCCTTGATTGATCGAAATCGAATCCGGCCAATCGATGGTGATTTCGGTTTCCGGCTGCGCATGCGCGGCGAGTGCATCGGCCAGAGCAACCATGCCGGCATAGAAGGCGCGCCGCGCTTGGCGTAGCGGCTCGTCCGGTTCCAGCACTACGGCAAATTCGGCGAGATCGAAACGCCCGACAAAGACCAGCGTACCGGCGCCCCGCTCGCCCGCAATCGATGTTGCGTGCGCGAAAGCGTCGCCCAATTCGCGCAAGCGCACCGCCGTAAATAGCGGTGGCAGCGCCAATTCGGGCGCAAGCTGCGGTCGTGGGCGGGCCGGCGTCTCCAGCGGCATTGTTCCTCGCTGTTACTTTCTCTTTTGAATACATATAATTATAGCCGCAGACGGCCCCGAGGCCATCCCCGCGGCCGCGAGGTATAAAGAGTGTACGCGATGCCACAACCGGCAATTCGCCCTCAATTCGCGGGTCACCGCAAAGGTTAATGAACCCAATGGCCGATCGGCCGCGTAACGTCCTGATCTGTTCCTGCGAAGACACCGTGCCGCTCGACGGCGAGGCGGTGCGCCGTGTTTGCCGCGACTCCGTGGTGGTCGAAGGCCGTCAGTTCTGCCGTGCCGAACTCGAACGTTTCCGCAAGCTCGCCTCCGGAGGTGAGCCGATGATCGTCGCTTGCACGCAAGAAGCCCCCCTGTTCGACGAAGTCGCCGCCGGGATCGAGGACAGTGGCACTATCGCATTCGTCAATATTCGCGAGACTGCCGGCTGGTCAAAGGATGCCAAGACGGCCGGGCCGAAAATGGCGGCGTTGATCGCGGCCAGCGCAGAGCCAACGCCGGACTTTCCGTTCGTCAGCCTCAACAGCGAAGGGGTGACGCTGCTCTACGGCAGGGACGAGCGTGCGATCGACGCCGCCAATCTGCTGAAGGATCATCTCGACGTCACCGTGTTGATCAAACCTCCCGCCGACCTTGCACCCATGCGGGTAACGGAATTCCCGGTGGTGAAGGGCACTGTGCGAGCGGCCAAGGGTTACCTGGGCGCGTTCGAAATCACAGTCGACGACTATGCCGTGCCCAATCCGTCCTCGCGCGGTGCGCTCAGCTTCGGTCCGGCGCGCAATGGCGCAGTGTCACGTTGTGATATTCTCATTGATCTGTCGGGTGGTCCGTCTCTGTTCGCTGCCGCTGATCTGCGTGACGGCTATCTGCGCGCCGACCCGGGTGATCCCGCCGCGATCTTGCGCGCGGTGCTGAAGGCACGAGATCTGACCGGGACATTCGACAAGCCGCGTTACATCGCCTTCACCGGGGATCTATGTGCGCATTCGCGCTCGAAGATCGTCGGATGCCGCCGCTGCCTCGATCTCTGCCCCACCGGCGCCATCACACCGGCTGGCGACCGCGTCGAAATCGATCCGCAGATCTGCGCCGGATGCGGACAATGCGCGGCTGCTTGTCCGACCGGCGCCGCCAGTTACGCCTTGCCTCCGTCCGACGCGCTGTTGCGCAAATTGCGTGTCCTGCTGTCCGCTTATCGCGACGCCGGCGGCAAGCAAGCCATCGTGTTGTTCCACGACGTCGAGCGTGGCGGCGAATTGATTAATGCACTTGCCCGCAACGGCGATGGACTGCCGGCGAATGTGCTGCCGGTCGAAGTCAACGAGGTCACGCAAGTTGGACTGGAAGCAGTCGCAGCTGCATTTGCCTATGGTGCCTCGGCAGTGCGCCTGCTCATCCGCGCAAAACCGCGGCACGATGTCGCTGGCCTTCACAAAACCGTCGCGCTCGCGGAGCCGATCTTGGCCGGTCTCGGCTTTAACGGAACTCGCGTCGCAACAATCGAGACCGACGACCCCGATGCACTTGGCGAGAGCTTGCGCGGAATTCTTCCGATGAACGGTGCAACCAAGCCCGCCACTTTTTCGGCGACTGGCCACAAGCGAGATGTGATGCGGCTTGCTTTGCGCGAGTTGCACGCTGCCGCCCCGGTGCCGGTCGATATCGTCCCGCTGCCGGAAGGAGCGCCGTTTGGCACTGTCGAGGTCAATATCGAGGGGTGCACCTTATGTCTGTCGTGTGTATCGGCGTGTCCAACCGGCGCGCTTTCCGATGATCCTGAGCGACCGATGCTACGCTTTGCCGAGGACGCATGTGTGCAATGCGGACTGTGCAAGGCAACCTGTCCGGAGAAAGTGATCAGCCTGAAACCGCAAATCGATTTCCGAGCCGCCACTGCCATGAGCCGCATCATCAAGCAGGAGGACCCGGCCGAGTGCATTCGCTGCGGCAAGCCGTTTGGCGTGAAGAGTTCGGTTGATCGTGTCGTAGCCAAGCTCGAAGGTAAACACTGGATGTATAAAGACTCAAAGAAACGGCTTGACGTCATTCGTATGTGCGAGGATTGCCGCGTGGTCGCAATGGCAGAGGAGCAATTTGATCCGTTTGGCGCACCGCAGCGACCCCGGTTACGCACGACAGAAGACTATCTGCGCGAACGCGAAGAAAAGGGCGAAGGCTAGCTACTTTTTCTTTGTCGCCCTGGCGAGAAATTCCACAAGGGCCCTGCGATCCTCGGGTGATCCGATCGTTTGCTCCGGCATCTTGGTGCCGGGGGTGTAATGCGCGGGCCCAATCTCGAACAACCGCGACACCGTCTCGGGTGTCCATGTGATGTCTAGCTTCTTTAGCGACGGTGAAAAATTGTAACCCGGCAGCGTGGCGATGCGGCGCCCAAATATTCCATAAAGCGTTGGACCAGCTTTGTTGCCGTCGTCGGGAGATAAAGTGTGGCAGGCGATGCAGGCGCGAAACACTTCCGCGCCGTGCTCACCGGCATAAGCTGCAAGCGGGTCCTCAGGCGCGCCGACTACAACCGTGTCCACCGGCTCGCCATTCGATGCATCCCACCGGCGTATCATTCGGTCGGCACCGCCGGTCAATAATGTACGGTTGTCGGGAAAAAACGCTACCGACCACACCGGCAAGCCTGGCCCGACCAAAGTATGCGCCAGCTTGCGCGCCTTGCGGTCGATGACCGCGACCGACCCGCGAATACCCGCAGCGGCGGCAAGGTTACCGTCGGGCGAGATGGCGAGTGCGATGACCGGCGTCGGCGATGCGTCGATTTCGGCAAGGGGCTCGCCCGCCGGCGACAAGAAGTAGACCTTGCCGTTCGCACCAGAAGCCAGAATTTCTCCGTCGGTCGCCACTGCGACGGCATTTAGCGGCGTCGGCAGATTGCGGACAATCTCGCTGCCGCCTTTCAGCGGCCAGACACGTAACGTCGCATCGTAGCCTGCACTTACGACATTTTTTCCGTCCGGCGAGAACGCAACTCCGTTGACGTTTTGCGTATTGCCTTCGAGCACGCGTGGCTCGCTTCCGTTCAACGGCCACAGGCGGACCGTGTGATCCCATGAGGCCGAAGCGAGAACCGTGCCGTCGGGCGATACCGCCAGGCTTGCGATTGGACCGGTGTGACCGTCCAGAATCTTGTCGGGCTGTTGCCGTCCTGTTGTCCAGATTGCGATATGTGTGTCGGCGCCAGCGGTAACGACACGCCCGTCTTTCATATAGGCGACGGCATTCACCGCGCCGTCGTGGAAACGCAGCACTTGCTCGGCGCTATTGTGCGCAAGTGACCAGCGGATCGCGGAAGTATCGAAGCTACCCGATACTGCATGCGTCCCATCGGGGGAAATTGCCAGCGCCTTGACGGGTCCGCCATGCCCGCGCAGCTGTGCCTTAGCCGGTGTGAACTGCATCACCACTGCGAATATGATTAGGCCGCACTGCAGAAAAAAATACATCCAGCTGATGTTGTGACTTTTTCTCACACCAATTGCGTCCGCTGAATTCAGGTTGTGCTTGGTTCCATGCCAAGCGCACGGATGTGTTCGCGTGTCGTTTCATCGTTTAGCGCAGCAAGAAATGCTTGTACGGCAGGGCGCTCGCGCCGTTTGTCAACGACGAGAAAGTCGTAGTGTTCCGCTGAGACCGGCAGAAACCCGAGGCCATAGAGCTTCGCCACCGGTTCGATAGCGAGGCCCCAATCGGCGCGGCCCTGTGCGATCGCCGCTGCCACTGCATTGTGGGACTTCGGTTGATTGGCGTAACCCGCCGGTCGCGCGCCATCGAGCAGCTTGTCCATCAGTACGCGCGTACCGGCGCCGGCATTGCGATTGACCATCAGGGCGGAAGAATCGGTCAGCACAACTTTCAGTGCCTCCTGCGCGCTGCGCCCTTCGAAACGCGTATCGCCCGGCCGAAACAGAATTCCTTGCATGCGCCGCCAGCCCGGCACCAGGCTCAGGCCAGGACCCACCAGATGCTTATTATATTGTCCGGTCGCCGGGTCGACGAGGTGAACCGGGGCAATGTCGCACTCGCCGCGATTTGCCGCTGCGACACCGCCCAAACTGCCGACAGCCAAGGTCCGGGCCGAGAACCCCCGGTCGGCTAGCGCTCCCACCACCACATCGAGCGCCACGTCGTGGCTACCCATGATCACCAGATCCGGCGCGCGCGCAGCGCCGCCAATCAACGTGACTTGCGCATCGCTATCGGCGTCGAACGCTGACGCGAGTGCATCGATTTCAAAAAAACCGTCGGCTTGCGAGAAACTCGTCACGGCGCCCGAACCCTTGCCGGTGGGAAATGCCACGGTACCTTCTTCGCCTTCGACCAGCGACACCAGCACGAATTCCTTGCGGCCGAGCTCTGAGGCCACGCGCACCGGCACCCGCGCGGTGATCGTCTCGGCGGCTTCAGGCGGCAAGCCGGCGCGGGCACGTATCACCGGTGCAACGAAAGCGTGGAATGTAAAGATTGCTGAGGTAGGGAACCCCGGCAACACCACGATCGGCTTGCCACTAACAACTCCGAGGCAGAGGGGTTTGCCCGGTTTGAGCGCAACGCCATGCACGAGAATTCCCGGTTGACCCAACCGGGACACAACGCGATGCGACAGATCGCCTGCGCCCTTTGACGTACCGCCGGAAAGAACCACCATATCGCCCGCGGCAAGCGCATCGCGCGCGGCTTTTTCGAGGATCATCGCGTCGTCGGGATAGGCCCCCAACAAAATCGGCTCGCCGCCGGCCTCGGCGATCGCGGCCGCGATTATTGCGCTGTTGCTGTCGTATACGCCAGCCGGCTTGAGGGGCCTTCCCGGCTGTATCAACTCGTCGCCAGTCGAAAGCACCGCCACCCGGGGCATTCGCACCACCTCTGTGCGATCCAGTCCACACGCCGCCAACATACCGATCTCGCGCGCACCGATGCGCGTGCCACGCCGCAACAGCGTTTCGCCACGCGCTATATCGGAGCCGGCATAAGAGACGAACTGGCCAGGCACGGCGGTGCGGCGCAGCTCGATGCGAGACTCACCGCCCTCGATTAGTTCGGTCTGCTCAATCATGACAACCGCGTCGGCCCCGCGCGGGATCACGCCACCGGTTGCAATCGCGGTGCAGGTCCCTGGTGTAACAGTGATTGCGGGAGCATAGCCGCAGGCAATGACTTCGTTATTGAGCGTGAGCACTTTCGGGTTGCTGTCGTTCGCGCCCAAAGTAT
Organism: Pseudolabrys sp.; assembly: GCA_041500065.1. Lineage (GTDB taxonomy): Bacteria > Pseudomonadota > Alphaproteobacteria > Rhizobiales > Xanthobacteraceae > Pseudolabrys. The sequence goes on along the minus strand of JBGQLL010000101.1, from coordinate 1,331 downwards.
CCGCTGCGCGCACAGCAAATCCATCCACGTTTGAGCGGTCGAAAGGCGGCGCATCGACCGCGGCGACCACATCTTTGGCCAGCACACGCGTGCGCGCCTCGGCGAGCGTTACCGTCTCGGCTGGGAGCGGCGTGAGCTCAAGATGCCGCTCGAACCGCGCGCGCGCCTCTTCCGCCGATACAACCTCAAGAAATTGCTCCTGCCGCGCGGCGGCGCGCACACGCGTCATCAGATCGCTTTCTACGCTCGGCCGAAGCTTTCGGGTCTCACTCATGTTGCGACACTCATGGCCACGGTCTTACCTGGACGGGTGTCCCAGCGGAATATCCTTCGCTATCGGCCGGAACCAGAATCCATCCATCAGATCGAGCAAGCGACGATAGCGGTAGATATTTCGTCGCAAGGGGCTCGGCTTCGCCAGCGTTTCGCCGCACCGGTACTAGCTCAGCGAGACCCACAGTCGAAGTGACCTTGCGAGCGAGAGGCAAGATTTCGGACGGCTCGTTTTCGCTGCTCTTGGACGCCGCGAGCCGATCGAGCAGGCGTCGCCCAACCACGAGCCAAAGGGCGAGGGCGGCATCGAGACGTCCGGGCAGAAGCAGCACTGGCCTGACGCCGACAAAACCAAGCGCGCCGGTTTCACCCGGCGTCAGCGCGACGCCGTGAATCGCGAGGCTTCCCTCGCGCGCGAGCGTTTGTACGCTGTTATCGTTGCGTCCACTACCGGTCCCTCCGATTGCGACAATCGCATCCGCGCTTTCAGCGGCCATTGCGACCCCAAGACCTCGGCCGCTGTCATCTAACCGCGCGGCGCCACCTCGGCGTTCGATATCCTCTGTTACCAGACGGGCTGCAGCGCTGATGATGCTGCTGCCACGCACCGGCAGGACGCGAATGCGCGGCTCACGCACTGTGATGCGAGCAATCCCGGCGGCAGAAAAGGCGGCGAGATCAGTGACACGCAACCGGTCGCCGGCTCGGCGCAACGGAATTGCTGGATCGCTGTCACCGCCCGCCGGCAATACACCGTCGCCCGGATTGATCGGAACGAGTGCCTCGGCGAGCCCTCCGACAATCTTCACCGTGTCGATGGGCGCAACGCTGTCAGTGCCTGCCGGCAGTGCCTGTCCCGTCTCGATGCGCGATGGCGTGCGCACGAGTAAAGACGGCGCATAGTTCCCAGCGCCTAGCGTTTCATCGGCATTCAGGGCCCACCCGTCCTGCAACGCCAACGCTGAAGCCGGACGAGCCGGCGCCATCGCGTCGACGGCAAGCACGCGCCCCGCGGCCGCAGACACATCGATTGTGCGCTGGGTGACCGGCTTCACTTC
>JBGQLL010000100.1:0-11127 GCA_041500065.1 Pseudolabrys sp. | reverse complement strand
GAGCATGACCTTATACGAAAAATCGGTTCCCGCTTCTCGGTGTCATACACTAGTCCCCGCCTTCGCGGATCGGCGGTTGGAATGCAAGACCGGTGTCCCACGGGAAATAGATCCAGGTGTCCTGCGAGACCTCGGTGACAAAGGTGTCGACCAACGGCCGCCCCATTGGCTTGGCATAGACAGTAGCGAAATGCGCGTCCGGCAACAGGTCGCGCACCACGCGCGCGGTCTTGCCCGTGTCGACGAGATCGTCGACGATCAGCACCCGTTTGCCGTTCACATGCAGTGCAGCCACCTCGGGTGCAATGCCTTTGAGCAGCGAAAGATCGCCCTGATTTTTGTAATCCCGATAGCTCACCACGCATACGGTTTCGATCATCCGCACATTGAGTTCGCGCGCAACGATTGCCGCCGGTACCAGCCCTCCGCGTGTGATGCAGACGATCGCTTCAAACGGACCTGCCTCGTGCAGGCGCCAGGCAAGCGCGCGCGAGTCGCGATGAAACTGATCCCAGGAGACGGGAAATATTTTTTCCGGCCTTGGCGCCTTGTTGACCTCTGGTTTCGCCATCGAATGCCCTAGCGCACCGCGGACAACTGCGCTTTTACTTTTTCCAGCATGCCCTCGACCTCGGCCTTCACAGCCGCCAGTTTCTCCGCGTCACGCGAGCGGACAACAATGTTGGTATTGGGCCCGTGTTTCTCGTCAATGAACGGATAGCTGCCGATGATAGCCTCGGGATGCGCTTTGGCGATGGCGCCGAGCTCCGTGCCAACGTCGCCCTCTTTGGCGTCCGCACGGATCGTCTCCGACAGCAATCTGGTGCCGGTTTTGAGTTTTGGCGCGACCTCGTCGAGCATGGCCTGCATCACTGCCGGAATGCCGGCCATCGTGATGACGTTGCCCATCCAGAATCCAGGCGCGCCTGACACCTTATTTGCAACGAGCGCGGCACCGCGCGGGATGCGTGCCATACGCAGACGCGCCTCGTTAAGTTCGCCACCCGTCTTCGCCAACCGTTCCTTCAGGATCGCCACCGCCTCGGGATGAAACTCCAACGCGACACCGAAGGCCTCCGCCACGCAATCTGCGGTGATGTCGTCGTGGGTCGGCCCAATGCCGCCGGTGGTGAACACATACGTGTATTCCGTGCGCAGGCCGTTGAGCGCATCCACGATTGCGGTGGCGTCGTCGGACACCACCCGCACTTCCTTCAAGTCGATACCGATGGCGGTGAGATAGTCGGCGATATAGCCGATGTTCTTGTCCTTGGTGCGACCCGACAGGATTTCGTCGCCGATCACCAGCACGGCAGCGGTGACGATGTCGGGCTTGGCGCTCATGGCGTTGTCCTTTGGCAATGCAGAGACGTAGCGTGGCCTCGATACCTGCTCAAGCCGCACCCTGTCGTTGCCGCTTATTTATTGGGCAGCGGCAGCGTCCGGGTCACGGCCGCGGCCATAACCTTCGGTTTTCGCTACACTTTTGATTGGCCTGAAGCTTGCAACGCGCGTCTGTGGAAAGCTGCGGACGAAAGGGCTGGAACAAAGGTTGCGTAACCGGCGAATTGAGGGGCCTGGATGGTTGCCGCCTTCGATGAAATGAAGGGCCATAACGGCGGCGTGCGCCCGGCCTACAGCGAGTTGTCGCGCTGGCTCCTGGAGGTGCCAGCCGACGTGCTGGCCTATCGGCGGCGCGAAGCCGAGCTGATCTTTCGTCGTATCGGGATCACCTTCGCAGTTTACGGCGAAGCCGACGCGCAGGAACGCCTGATTCCGTTCGACGTCATTCCGCGCATCATGTCGACCAGCGAATGGCGGCTTCTGGAAAAAGGTCTCACCCAGCGCGTCACTGCGCTCAACGCGTTCATCAGGGATATTTATGGTGCGCGCGAAATCCTGCGCGCCGGCGCGGTGCCTGACGATCTTGTCTTCCGAAATCCGGCGTTCCGCCCCGAGATGAGCGGGCAGAGTGTGCCGCTCGATGTTTACGTGCACGTCGCCGGCATCGACATCGTACGCGTCGATGCCGAAACATTTTACGTCCTTGAAGACAACGCTCGCACGCCTTCCGGTGTCTCCTATATGTTGGAGAACCGCGAGATCATGATGCGGCTGTTTCCGGAGCTATTTTCAAGACACCGCATCGCGCCGGTTGAAAACTATCCGGACGAATTACTTGCCACCCTGAAATCGGTGGCACCATCTTCAGCTTCGCGCGATCCGAGCGTCGTGCTGCTCACACCAGGCGTATTCAATTCCGCCTACTACGAACACTCGTTCCTCGCCGACAAACTCGGCGTCGAGCTGGTCGAAGGCCGCGACCTTTTTGTTAAAGACGAATTCGTCTACATGCGCACCACCCAGGGGCCACACCGGGTCGATGTCATTTACCGGCGCATCGACGACGACTTTCTCGATCCCCTCACCTTCCGCCCTGACTCTGCCTTGGGCGTGCCCGGGCTGATGTCGGCATACCAGGCCGGCAATGTCACGCTCGCCAATGCGGTCGGCACCGGCATCGCCGATGACAAGGCGGTCTACAGTTTCATGCCGGAGATCGTGAAGTTCTATCTGGGCGAGGAGCCGTTGCTGAAGACCGTGCCGACGTGGCGCTGCCGCGAAGAAGAACACCTCGCCTATGTGCTCGATCATCTGCACGAACTGGTGGTGAAGGAAGTGCATGGCTCCGGAGGCTACGGCATGCTGATCGGCCCGGCCGCCAGCAAGGTGGCGATCGAGCAGTTTCGCGCCAAGCTCAAAACCTCACCGAAGAATTTTATCGCCCAACCGACATTGGCGCTGTCCACGTGTCCAACCTGCGTGGAGAAAGGCGTGGCCCCGCGCCACGTTGACTTGCGGCCATTCGTGCTGACCGGGCGCGACGGAGTTCGCATCGTGCCGGGCGGCCTGACGCGGGTTGCATTGAAGGAAGGCTCACTGGTGGTCAACTCCAGTCAGGGCGGCGGCACCAAGGACACGTGGGTATTGGACGGATGAGACATGCTCTCACGCACCGCCGATAACCTGTATTGGCTCTCGCGTTATGTCGAACGCGCCGAGTACCTTGCGCGTATCCTCGATGCTACTCAGCGGCTGTCGGCGTTACCCCTCGCCTATGTCGGTGCCAGCAACGAATGGGAATCTGCAGTCGCCACTGCCGGCTGTGCCACCGCCTTCTTCAAGCTCTATGATGAAGCCAACGAGGAGAACGTAACCGACTTCCTCGCTTTTTCTCCGAACAACTCGTCGTCGATCCGTTCCTGCTTCGAGCTTGCTCGCGGTAACGCACGTGCCGTGCGCACGGCACTCACCATGGAAATGTGGGACGCCATCAACGGAACGTGGCTCGAATTAAAGCGCTACGGCAACGGGCCGACCTCGCGCGAAGAGTTCTCACGTTTCTTGCGCTGGGTGCAGGAATCCTCATTGCGCTACGACGGCTCCGCCTATCGCACCATGCTGCGCAACGACGCCTACTGGTTCTCTCGACTTGGCGTTTATCTTGAGCGCGCCGACAACACGGCACGCATCCTTGACGTCAAATATCACCTCCTGCTGCCGGAGAACGAGCGTGTCGGCGGTCCGCTCGATTATTTCCAGTGGGCGGCGATCCTGCGCTCGGTGTCCGCGCTCACGGCCTATCACTGGGTCTATCGCGAGAGCCTGAAACCCTGGCTGGTCGCCGACCTTCTTATTTTACGCGATGAGATGCCCCGCTCGCTCGCATCCTGCTACGAGGCAATCGTGCGCAATCTGGACTCAATCGCCGGTGCTTATGGCAGACAAGGCCCGGCCCAGCGGCAGGCGCGCGGCATTCGCACGCGCCTGCAAAACAATCGCATGGACGGCATATTTCAGCGCGGCTTGCATGAGTTCATCGGCGAATTCATTGTCGAGAACAACAGGCTTGGCGCTTTGATCACCGAGCAATTCCTGACATGAGTGCCGGACCGCTCTTGGCCGAGACCTTGTGCTAGAAGAGCACTGGTCTCAGCAATAGCCGATCGCCCATGCGGATCCGCATCTCTCACGCAACCACCTACGCTTACGACACGCCACCCACCGGTGTGACGCAACTGTTGCGGCTGACCCCGCGCGATCATGACGGGCAGCACGTGCTGTCCTGGCGGATCGATCTGTCCGAAGATTGCCTGCTGCACCAACATGAGGATGCCTTCGGCAATATCACCCATTCGTTTACGGCCGAGGGACCGTTCAATACGTTAACTGTTGAGGTCGCGGGCGAGGTCGATACCCATGATACCAACGGCATGGTGAGCGGCGCGATCGAACGCTTTCCGCCACAGTTCTTCCTTCGAGAAACCTCGCTAACACAGACGGATGCCGCAATCATCGACTTCGCACGGGCGACACGCGCTGCCACGGATGGCGACACCTTGGCACTGTTGCATGCGCTGTTGAAGACGCTCAATCGTGAAATCGCTTTCGATACTGATCCAACTCACGCCGCCACCACCGCCGCGGAAGCCTTTACGCTTCGGCGTGGCGTCTGCCAGGACATAACCCATATTTTCGTAGCGGCAACTCGGGCACTCGGCATCCCCGCACGATACATTGGAGGCCATTTCCATCGCGCCGACGGTGTGACCGTGCAAGAGGCCGGCCACGCCTGGGCTGAAGCATATGTCGAGAACCTGGGCTGGGTCGGGTTCGATCCAACAAATGGTATTTGCACCACCGAGGCCCACGTCCGGGTCGCGGTTGGCCTGGACTATCTCGGTGCGGCTCCGGTGCGCGGCACGCGGTTTGGCGGCAGCGGCGAAACCTTGACCGTAGCCGTACGCGTCGACCAAGCGCGCCATCAGGCACAAATGTGATGCATTGCCGAATGGCCCATGGGGTCGCTATAAACCTGCGGCCCGTCATTTAGAAAAATCGTGACGCCCCATGACTTATTGCTGCGGAATTCTCGTGAGAGCTGGCCTGGTCATGGTTGCCGATACGCGTACCAATGCGGGCCTCGACAACATTTCCACCTTTCGCAAGCTGCACGTCTACACACAACCGGGCGAGCGGATTATGGCCATCGCCTCTTCAGGCAATCTGTCGCTCAGCCAAGCGGTGCGTTCGACATTGACCGAAGGTGTGGAAAATCCGGAGACCGGCGAAATCGAGACGTTGATGAATGCGCCGACGATGTTTCAGGCAGCGCAGCGCATTGGACGAACCATCCGCAATTTGCAGACTGGCGAAGGCAAGGCGCTGGACGCAGCCGAAGTCGACCACGAAGTCGCGTTCCTGTTCGGCGGCCAAATCAAAGGCGGCCGCCTGCAGCTGTTCATGATCTACTCTGCCGGCAATTTCATCGAATGCACGACCGACACACCCTATCTCCAGATCGGCGAACACAAATATGGCAAGCCGGTGCTTGATCGCGCGATCGGTTTCGAGACAGACCTTTACGACGCACTCAAGATCGGCCTGATCTCGATGGACTCTACAATGCGCTCCAATCTCGGGGTCGGACTACCGATCGATATCCTCGTCGTGCGCAGGGACGCGTGCGATGCAGAGGTGAATTACCGCATCGAGCCTGGGGAGCCTTACTTCCAGGATTTGCGCGAGCGTTGGTCGGCTGCGCTGCGCGCTGCGCATATCGCAATCCCGCGACCGCCCTATCGCAGCTCTAACTGATCGGTTTGGTCCCCGATTCGAGCAAAGTGAAAGTCTCGATTTCCAATTCATTAATTAAGCAACTTCGGGCACGGACTATAGTTTTACCGCCAGTTAACAGAACCGGCCGAATTGCAGTTTCCACACCACTGTACCCCTAACAGGTTCGGTAAAAGGAAAGCGAATAGCAAGCTTTGTCACCTAGCGTCCGGCGCGAAAAGCCTAATAGGCAGGACGCTTTAAGGACCTTTATCGTGCCGGCTGTGGCTCGCCCACGCGCTTCCGATGTGCGGCAATACACCAGTTGGGATCGCGCTCGCTTAAGCGTGGTGGTTCCCATCGGCGTTATCGTTGCCGTCGCGATTGTTTGCATCGTCGTCGCAGTGCTGTCGTCGGCGCAGCGTGCCGACGTGGTGGCAATCGATCAAGAAAAGCAGCTGTTCTCGCGCGCGCTTGCCAACTATGGCGAGCGCGTACTGCGTGAAGTGGAGAGCGTCGCCTCCTCGGAAGGCGCAATCCAGAATATCCGCCGCTCGTTCGATGCAGACTGGGCCAAGCAGCGTGTTGGAACGTGGTTGGAGACGTATTTTGATCACGACCACATATTCATTTTCAACCGCAACGATGACCTGATCTATTCGATCGTCGGTCATCGGCCGACGGACACGAAATGGTTGGCAAATGCCCCCGGTCTCATCTCGGTGATCGATTACATGCGCGGCCGCGATCCGAGCCTGCGCGGCGCGATCCGTCTTAATAAAATGGTCCCGCCCGGCGGTACTGCGCATCAGCAAACTGCCGTCATCCGCACCTTGATGGGCCGGGCGGCGGTGATTGCCGCGGTCGCAGTCGGCTCAGGCGACGGGATCCCTGACTCGCTCGACGGCGTTCCACCGCTCATCATGTCGGTAAAATTCATTGATGACAGTGCGCTCTCGAACATCGGCGCGCAACTGCGATTGGCCAATCTGCGCAAGATCGAGCAGGACCCGCCGCCGAACGGCGATCTCGCCTACGAACTCACCGGTTCGGATGGCACCACAATCGCACGCTTCGCCTGGACACCGAGACAGCCGGGCGCCGAGATCGTGCACAATGTTGTGCCGTTCATTGCGGTCGCATTTATCGGATTTGCGCTGCTCGCTGCCTTCGTGTTGCGGTACATGCGACGCACAGCGGCGACGATTGCAGCTGGCGAATCGCGGCTGCGCCATCTCGCCATGCACGACCCGCTGTGCGGCCTCCCCAATCGGATCTTCTTCGGTGAGCGGCTGGAGGAGGTGATTGAGGAAGTTCGCGGCGGCAGCGCGCCGGCGGCGGTATTCTATATCGATCTCGATCACTTCAAGGACGTCAACGATACGCTCGGTCATCATGTCGGCGACGAACTCATCCGCAATGTTACTTTGAGGCTCTCACATACGCTGCGCGGCGGCGATTTGGTGGCGCGTCTTGGCGGCGATGAATTCGCGGTCATCTCCTCAGTCGCGGGCGATAGCGAACAGATGATGGTGCTCGCGCAACGCATTATCGCGGCCATCTGCGCACCTTACGCCATCAATGCCCAGAATATCATTATAGGTGCATCGATCGGGATCGCGATGATTGATGACAAGTGCGGAACCGCGACCGACATCATGCGCTATGCCGACATGGCCCTGTACCGCGCCAAGAACGAGGGCCGCAATCGCGCATGCATCTATGACGCCGCAATGGACGCGGATCTTTCCAGCCGAAAGCTGCTCGAGGCCGATTTGCGCGCGGCGATCGAGAATGACCAACTGCAATTGCTGTACCAGCCAGTTGTCAACAAGAGCGGCGAGACCGTCGTCGGTGTCGAGGCGCTCTGCCGGTGGACGCATCCAACCCGCGGTGAGATTCCACCCAGCGAATTCATCGCCATAGCCGAGCACAGCGGGTTGATCATCGAACTCGGCAACTGGGTCCTCCGCCGCGCCTGCACCGATGGCAAAGCGTGGCCGGAAGTGACTATCGCGGTGAATGTGTCCTCGCTGCAATTCCGCCGCATCGACTTCGTCGAGGTGGTTCAGCACATCCTGAAAGAAACCAGGTTTGACCCGGCCCGCCTCGAACTGGAGCTCACCGAAAGCGTCCTGCTCGGCAACGCTGATACTGCGGAAGAGGCAATGCTACGGCTCAAGGCGCTCGGCGTCAGGCTGGCACTCGACGATTTCGGCACGGGCTATTCCAGCTTGCTCTATCTGCGTCGTTTCCCGTTCGACAAACTCAAGATCGACCGCAGCTTCGTGCGCTCGATCGAAAAGGCAGCCGACGCCGCGGCCATCGTCCACGCGATCGTCAGTCTCGGGCGCGGCCTCGGTATGAAGGTCACAGCCGAGGGCGTGGAGACCGCCGACCAGCAGCTTTTCCTGCGCGCCGCCGGCGTGCATTCCATGCAAGGCTTTCGCTTTGGCAGGGCGGTGACTGTCGCTGAAATCACCACCCGCCTGCGATCGCCCGGCAATTTCCGACCTATCGAAGCCCTCGCGAGCTAACCGTCTTCTTTCCCCCTAGCTGACGCGCTGCGCCGCCGGTGGTAGCGTTCGCGCGTTTTCATAATATGCGGGAGGCACGTCCCGCGGGGAAAGGAAATCCGATGGCCGCTGCAGCAAAAATTGCACTCGTGACTGGAGCCGGAACCGGCGTGGGCCGAGCGGTGGCGATCGCGCTCGCCAAGGCTGGTTACAATCTCGTGCTGGCCGGCCGTCGCAAGGAGATGCTCGACAAGGTTGCCGGCGAGATCAACGCCACCGGAGCTCAGGCGCTTGCCGTTCCCACGGACGTTTCGAAGCGTGAATCAATTCTTTCGCTGTTCGCAACCGTAAAATCGACGTTCGGGCGGCTCGACGTGCTGTTCAACAATGCCGGCATTGGTGCACCTCCGGTACCACTCGAAGATTTGCCGTTCGAGACCTGGCAGAACGTCGTCGCGACCAATTTCACCGGAATGTTCCTGTGCACCCAGGAAGCGATCAAGATTATGAAGAGCCAGTCGCCGCGCGGCGGCCGCATCATCAACAACGGATCAATCTCGGCGCATGCGCCGCGGCCATTTTCCGTTGCTTACACTTCGACCAAACACGCGGTCACAGGGCTGACCAAATCCACCTCACTCGACTGCCGACAATACGACATCTGCTGTGGCCAAGTTGATATCGGCAATGCGGCAACGCCGTTGACCGAGCGCATGGTGCAAGGTGAAGGCGTACTACAGGCCGATGGCCGCAAGATGATTGAACCGCGCATGGAGGCCGACCATGTCGGCAACGCGGTAGTCTATATGGCGAGCCTGCCGCTCGACACCAATGTCTTGTTCATGACAGTCATGGCGAACAAAATGCCGTTCGTGGGTCGGGGCTGATTTTGATGGAAGCGCTCCACGCGTGGCATGAGTTCTACATCCTGCTCGGCACCGCAGGAGCCACATTGCTTGCGCTGTTGTTCGTCGCCGTATCGCTCGGCACCGGTTATCTCAGCAGTGCGGATCAACGGGGGACACGTACCTTTATGAGTCCAGTGGTGATCCATTTCACCAGCGTGTTTTTTCTCTCCGCGGTGTGCCTGGTTCCCTCGCACGGGCCAGTTTTTTTCGCAGCGTTGATCGGGACAGCCGCGGTTTTAGGCGTTGCCGTGTCTATCGTCATCACGGTGTGGGTCCTGCGCACCGAGCTCACGCAATATCCGCCGGACTATCTCGCCTACGGATTGCTGCCTGTGGGCGCCTATCTCGCGTTGCTGGCCGCAAGCATCATGATTTACCGCGGGCAGGCCTACGCGCTTGAAGTGCTGGCCGGCGGATTGCTGCTGCTCGCCATCGTCAACATCCGCAATGCCTGGGACCTCACCTTGTCGATGGTCCGCCGTCACGCCGGCGAGCGATCGTCAAACTAGTCAATTTTGCTCACCTTTACCTCAACACCCGTTTTCACCTTGGCCAGCACTTTCACGCTGCCGAGGGCCTTGGCAAACACGTTGCAGGGGCTAGCCAGCCGCGTCTCGTCACCTTTCGAAATCGGCGTGCGGCCAAAACCGATGGCGATTGCCGGGCCCTGCGGCCAGTATGCGATTTCGCCTGGCGTGATCACGGCACGCGCATCCGGCTCACGCGCGATATCCACCGGCACGTCGAAATAGACCTCTTCGCCCCAGGTGAGTACGGCCGAGGAAAGCGGCAGCGCCGCGGCAATGGCCTTGGCGGTCGGTGTGTCGAGCAATTCGGCGTCGAGCGTCAGCGTGCCGAAATCGAATCGAATGCGGGGCACCGGGTCTCTCCAGCAGGCAACGTCTAAGTGGTTTTGACTCGCAGGTGGATGATGACAAGAACCAGCAGGCTGACCAGTGACGTCGCAATCAGATAGAAGCTTGGTGCCAGCGGCGAGCCCGTCACCGCGATCAGCCATGCTGCGATGAAGGGCGCGAACCCGCCGAAGATCGGTACGCTGGTATTGTAGGCCACCGCGATGCCCGTGCTTCGCGTGGCAGTCGGAAATAATTCCGCCATCAATGCCGGAAGTGTACCGCTATAGGCCGCCTTGAGCAGGCTCAGCCAGCACACAATGCCGACGATCCCGGCAAGCGAGGGATTGGCGACCAGCAGGACGAAGGCCGGATAGGCTGAGACCGCGAACAGCAAGGAGACGATCACCATCATTCGTACGCGGCCGACGCGGTCCGACAAATGGCCGAAAAATGGTGCGCCAAGTGTCAGCAAGATGCCACCAAGCAAAGTTGCCGTGAAGCCGAGCGATTGCGGCAAATGCAACTGCTTGATGGCGTAGGTCGGCATGTAAAGGATGATGTAGTTCGAGCTGGTTGAGAGGATAACAATGCCGATGCACATCAGGAGGCGGTCCCAATATTGGGCGAACATCTGGCGCACCGGCGCTTTGGCTGGACCCTGCTCACGAAACTCCGGTGTCTCGCCGACGTGCTTGCGGATATAGAGGCCGATCGGACCGATCAACAGCCCGAAGAAAAACGGCACACGCCAGCCCCAGTTTTCGAGCTGGTCTGTTGTCAGCAATCCGAACAGAACGACGCCGAAGAAAGAGGCGAGCACGGCGGCCAGCCCCTGCCCGAACCACTGGAAACTCGCGAAAAAGCCTTTGCGCTCATCGGAGTGCTCGACCAAGAACGCGGTCGCACTTCCGAATTCGCCGGCCACCGCAAAGCCTTGCAGCAGTCGCGCAATAAGCACAGCGATCGGCGCTACAAGCCCAACCGTGCTGTAGGTCGGCATGACTGCCATCAGGCCGGTCCCGATCGTCATGATCACGATCGACACCAGCATTGCGGCTCTGCGTCCGTTACGGTCAGCGTAGGCGCCGAGCACGATGGCGCCGAGCGGGCGCACCAGATACGACACGCCGAACGTCCCGAAGGTTAAAAGCAGCGCGGTTGTCGGATCGGCTGTCGGAAAAAACAGCTTGGAAATCGTGACGGCGAAATAGCCGTAGACGAGGATGTCAT
>JBGQLL010000099.1:0-11134 GCA_041500065.1 Pseudolabrys sp. | reverse complement strand
TGTCATAGAAGACCCGCAAGTAACCGTCGGGCCCGCGCGTGACTGCGTTCGGTGCAATGGCCTGCACATCTTGCGCCATTACGCCGACATAGGCTTTGTCGCTGCCGTTATAGCTGAAGCGATAGTACCCAAGGCCACTCGGGAGATAGCCGAGCAGAACGATATCGTGCTTGAGCGCGATGTCCGATCGCCGTCCACCGCCGCCACCACCACCACGGCCGCCACCGCCGCCGCCACGGCCGCCACCGCCGCCTGCGCGTGCGCCGCCACCACCGCCACCCGCACGTGCGCCGCCGCCACGGCCGCCGCCGCCGAGGCTTGCGTGTCCACGCGAAGCCTGTGCGCGCGCGGCCCCGCCGGACCCGATATTCCCGAGGGCATTGCCGCCGCCGTGCCCGCCCGCAGGCCGGGTGCTGGGACGCGCACCTGTACTGGGCCGCTGCCCTCCGCTAGGCCGTTGTGCACCGCCGCCACCCGCGCCAGGCCGATTTCCTGCTCCTGCGCCGGGCCGATCCCCGCCGCCAGGTCGCTGCACACCACCGCCGCCGGCACCGGGTCGGTTGCCGCCGCCGAGGTTGGCCTGTCCGCCGCCACCCGGCTTGAGCACCTGATCACCGCCGCGGCCACGGTAATCCATGCGGTTCTGAGCGCCGTTACGAATATTGTTGTTGCCAAATTTGTTCTGCACGTTGGCGTTGTTGTATCTCACGCCACCGCGATGCTCGGGCCCGTGCTGCCAATTGTTTCCGCTGTTATTGATATTGATGGGCCGATTGACGTTGATGTTGTTTCCGCCCCAATTGGCACCGCCGCCCCAATAATTTCCACCTGACGCCCAGCGTCCCACAGCGTAGCCGGCGCCAAATGCGAGCCCGCCCGCAATGAGTCCTCCAGCTATGTATCCGGGATACCCGAAATAGTATGGCGGATAGGCCGGATAAGGCCAACCTCCGTAAACAACGCCAGGATCGTAGTACGGCACGTAGACCGTATTGGGATCTGTCGGCTCGATGACGATGACTTGCTTGCCCTGCTCTTGAGTCTTTGTGACTTTCTGCTGCTTGGTCGAAGTGAGCTTGTTATTGGCATCGGCCTTCGTACGCAGACGCTGAATGGCGTCCATTACATCCGGCTGCTGAGCAAGCACCGCATCGCCAAGCTTCTGCGTCCAATCAAGCTTCGTGCTCATCATTGTGAGAACGTCTGGTGTGGGCACCAATGATTTCACGCTGTCATCCCAGGACTGCTTGTCCGCCGCAGCCTTGAGTTGATCTCCTTTGAGGGCCTTGTTGTCCTTCGCCCAGCGATCGGCCTGCACGACCTCGAGCGGATAGGTCGATGCCATCAAGACCAGAGATAGAAGGTTATCCGGATACAAGGCGATGGGCGCGACAAGCGCATCAAGCTGTTCGGGCTTGAGCAGCTGATCACTCGGTGCGGCAGCGGCAGCGGCAGCGGGAGCAGGAGGAGGCTGGTTTTGCGCTAGAGCGGTCAATGGAGTCAGGATCAGAAATGCCAACACCAACGCCACGAGCCGGTGCAAAGCCATCTACGCCTCCACTCATTTAAACAAAGAAAAATTAGGTCAGCTTTTCCTATATAAATTCATCGTAGCGGGACCCTTGACCTATATCAAAGCCAACCGTGGCTGCACTATGGTCACGTTTGCTTGAAGTTGCTTTCATCCGCGTCGAAACTTCGACCTGGCTGACGCAGGCCCGCGCTGCCGGCGGTGTGGCCGCAAACAGCGCCCGGCCAATCATTGCCGCCCTTGCACTGGTTGCTTGGGAAATCGACCCAGAAAATCAGCCCTCCAACACAAGGCATGATGGCACCGGCGGCGGTGCTGCTGCCGTTATCGCGGCTTTTTATGATCGCTGTGCTGGACAAGCTTTGCTCCTCGCGGTCTGCTGTCAGTCAGACACATAGACCCGGTCCTGCCAGTTCGTTTGTGAGGTAAATCACTGTAGCGCCACGGAATTTCGAACTATTTCGAACCATGAGAAGGGGGTCTCATGATCACTGTTCCTGAGCTGGCTTCGGAGGCGTTGGGGGCGTTCCTCTCCACGCAACTGAGCCGCAGGTTTCGGTCAACCGAGGCGCATTTGACCGAGCTCATTCCGTCCGTGGCCCGTCTTTCTCTCGAATGCATTGGAAATAGCGACGCCCTCTACCACAACGTCGAGCATACGATGCTCGTCACGTTGGTCGGATATGACATCATGAAGGGCCGTGCGCTCCTCACGCACACGACACCCAGTGATTACGCCCATCTCTTGGTCGCGTGTCTGTTGCACGACATTGGTTATGTGCGGGGTATTCTCAAAGGAGACGGCGCCGACGGATATGTCGTGGATGCGCGCGGGAACAAAGCCAATGTCCCGCGTGGATCATCTGATGCCGCGCTTTTGCAGTACCATGTCGACCGGTCGAAACTGTTTGTGATGGATCGCCTGTCCGGCAGCGAGTATTTGGACGCCGGCAGGATCGCCCGCGCCATCGAGTTTACGCGGTTCCCGGCATCCACCGTTGAGCCTGAAGATGATGATGATGAAGAAGAAGGCTCGCTTGTGCGCGCCGCCGACCTCATCGGCCAGCTCGGAGATCCGCAATATTTGCGGAAAGCCAATGCGCTCTATTATGAATTTGAAGAAGCCGGCCTCAACAGACAGCTGGGCTACGAATCGCCTGCCGATCTGACTGAATTGTATCCGCAATTTTATTGGAAAACCGTTTCCCCACATGTTCAGACGGCCATTCGCTATCTCAATGTGACGTCGAGCGGACGCCAATGGATCGCAAACCTGTACAGCAATGTTTTCCGGGCAGAGCGCGATCTGAGCCTTTCAGGGCCGGAGCGCTAATCGGACCTCTCTCCGTTGTTTGTTTCGCGAAAGCGTGTGTTTATTCTAGATAGGTGACTCGCGTTCGCGGCTGACCGAAGAAGGGATAACCAAAATGGGTGTTCTTCTCTGGATCATTGTTATCGGCTTCGTTGCCGGAATTATTGCGCGGTTGATTATGCCCGGCCCGAATACACCAAAAGGCTTTGTCCTCACTACCATATTGGGTATAGCGGGAGCGCTTCTCGCGTCTTTTGCCGGCGAAGCCATCGGCTTGTATCGACCGGGTCAGGGCGCCGGGTTTATCGGCGCGACCGTCGGCGCGCTCATTATATTGTTCGTCTGGCACCGTCTTGTGGCGGCTGAGATCATCCCAGACCACGGCATTTGAGATCGGTCAGTTCACCGATTCAATCCAGCGAAGAAACCGGCCGCCGGCTATGCCGCGCGTGAGTGCGAGGTTGTATTCCCGAAAGATTTCAGCCGTGTGCCAGCCGCCAGCTGGCCAATTGTTTATTGCATTCTCGAGGCGCACCAGATCGATGATTCTTCGTGCCAATGCAGATTTTGAAAGTTCCGCGATCTGGAAAGCAAGCTCGTGGCGCTGACTTTCAAGTTTTTCGTGCCAGTCCGCCCCTTGCAGGCCGGTCAGCCGATTGGTCAAAACCATCTCCGGAAGCAGTCCCCACATCGCTCGCCGAATTAGCGAGCGGTCGATGCCTTCGGAAAGATATTGTTCCGGAGGGACGCCGAAGCAATACGAAACTACGTCCATGTCCGCGGTTGGATCGCGCACTTCGACCCCAGTCACTGCTTTCTCTGCTGTGTGCCAGTCGCCGATATAGTCGATCTGGGCAAGTCCGCGGGTGCGTTCGTCCCGCCGCATGCGGTAGAGGAAGTCGTGCCCGGCTTCTTTGGCGTGGTCACCAACCGCCATCGCAGTGGCGAAATCGGTTCGGATTGGAGCGTGATCTTGCCAGGCCGCGATCCGCGTCGGGTGGCGACGGCGATCCGCCCAGTTGCCTAGTTGCGCGGGCATCACTGGTTCGATCAGAAGTTTTCGCAGCGCACCCCAACGAGAATAGGACGTGTTCCGGTAGTAAAGCCGCCACTGCCGATAGGCCAACAGCAGCCTGCCATGCAACAGGTGGCCGGCCGCTTGCGACCAGCCATTCCAGCTTATGGTGTAATTCCCATATAGACCGCTGAGGAGCACTCGTCGGCCGCGCGCGCGGGCGCGCTGAAGAGTCGCCGTCATCCAACCGAAATTGGTTGGGTTACGCACGGGTCCATCTAGCGCGATAAAAAATCTTTCAAGCTGCGCGAAGTCGTCGCACTCATCATTCCGCACATATTCAACGTCGATGTTGCCTGCCTGCTTTTGGATCGTATCGACATAAGGAGTTTCATCGGCGTAGCAGCCGTGCGGTACGGCGCCATCGAAATCGCGGCGTGGCACACCGGTGAAGGCGACGAGCCGTTGGTTTTTGTCGGCGAGGGCACGGGCGGCCAGGATGGAAACCGACGACGAGTCGAGCCCGCCGCTCAGAAGACATCCGATCGGATGAATGCTGCGCATTTGCCGGCGCACCGCATGATCGAGGCACTCGCGCAATCCGTCGGCATAGGCTGCGTCGGAGGGAAGCCTGACCGGCTTGATGTCGGCAGGAGACCAGTAACGGTGCTGATTCATTGACCCGTCGGATTTTACTTGGATGACATGCGCCGGAGGAACGCGAAACACGTTCCGGTACATTGTTGTCACGTGGTTGGCGTGATTGAGCACCAGAAAATCGGCGAACTTCTCCTCGCACAATTCGCGCGGCACGCCATCCAGTGCGAAAAGGCCATTCGGCATGCTCGCAAAGGCAAAAAAATGTCGGGCCTTGTGCCACATCACCACATTGAGTCCGAGGTGATCGCGCGCAAGCGTCAGCGTTCGTCTGCGAGGATCCCAAATTGCGACTGCGAAAGGACCGCGCAGTATCGGCCAAACATCGTTGCCGAGCTTTTCCCATGCTGTAAGGAGCAAACGCGAGTCCGGCCATTTTGTTGCCTCCAGACGCGCGATTCCAATCCGTTCCAGCAATTCATCGCGATTGTCGAGTCGCAGGTCGGCCGTGATGATTGACCCGCTTGCACCTCGTTGGGGCTGACTGTCGAAGCGGTCTTCAGGGGTCATCCGCATCAACGCATGCACGAGGCCAATGTTCTCCTTTGCAACGATTTCGACGCGGTCCGGTCCATATTGATTGAGCGCATTTACGGTGCGTTCGAGTTCGCGCGACGTCACGCTGCAACCGTCGAAACGTACCAATCCGGCGATTCCACTCATAGGAAATCCACCTACGTGATCAGCATGCCCTGCCGAACTCTGCGAGACGCGTGAAGCGGCCGACTTCAGGATCTGAGATGATTTTGTTCTCGCCGACCTCGACCCACGCATGCGCAGCCAGGTCGTGCCCGTCTCGTGCAACACCGATGCAAAGGCGGCTCGCTATGCCGCGTCGGCGCAGCATGGCGTGCGCTGCCAGCGCGCGAGGCAAGCAAAAGGCGTTCATCCAGGATTTTGTGCCGACACTCTCCACCGCCCACGAAACCCATCTGATTTCATCAGTCGCGAAACGATTGATTCGACTGGGTGGCCGATCAGCCCAACGGAAAACACGAGCAGATGATACAAAATGTACAGCGAGCCGCGCCAAAATAATCGTGAGGAAGGCTTCTCGCAGATACGCGCGCCGGACCGTCTTCAACTTCATCGCATTTCTTCCGGAGCAACCATGCGTATGAGCCGTTGCTCTACCAGCGTTTGCAGGAAGGGAGTGACGTCGCGGGTCAGGGTCTCTGTGTCCACGTCGTGCAGTTTCGAAAGACCACGGAAAATTTCGCTGACGGGGCGAGGCTCGGCAAGCATGCACCAAATTTCGGTCGCCACTCGATTGAAGTCAAAATACGAGCCGGCATCCAAACTCAGGACAACCGCGCAACCATCGACATCGGCTGCGGCCAATTCGTGGTCCCGCACGAGGACACTATCGACTGTGACGCCCAAAGCCGTCACCCATTACTCAATTCACCAGCGCTTATTCTGTTAGTCGATACGGGCAGACATTGGAAAAGCCATCTCGAATGAAAATCCAAACTTTGTTGCCGGCGGCGATGGCGGTCGTGGCTCTGTCGGATTGCCTTCACTGGGACGAGTCGATTTAGTTTCACCGATCTCCACCTTTGTTACGACCGGTGGCTCCCAGCTGGTGCGTTGTTCATCATGTTCATCATTGGTCTGGCCCGTTTTGGTCACACCCATGGCCGACCTCCGAAAAATTAAGCCTTCAAGCCTTCTATGGGATCGGGTCCGGCATGGCAAGGCTGGTACAAAGTTTGGCGCTGCACTATCGGCCGCGTTCAAAATTGGGCCGCGCCGCGACCTCTCTTGGGCCCGCAAAAGCGCTGACTTACTTGAGCGAACGTAAAGTCGCAGCCGCTTGGCATTGAATATTCTGCATGATACGCTTTTTGCGCCGCGAGGGGTTTGGGCCGGAAAACAAGCACTTAGCGATCAAGTGCTGATCGTGCTCAAGTACGTAGAAAGGGATCCGCCATGGCACAGAAATCAGCGAGCTCAGACACAGGCGAAACCACGGCCGACACGCCGGAAACTCGCGAGGAAATGGCGTCGAAATTGGTCGACCGGTTTGCTTTGTGGTCCGGCGTTGCAGGACTGATCCCGGTGCCGGTCGTCGACGTCTTTGCGGTCGGCGGACTCCAGATTCAGATGGTGCGTCGCATTTCGCAGATCTACGACGTTGAGTTTTCGGAAAATCGCGGCAAGGCCCTCATAGCGAGTTTGGCAGGGTCGATGATTCCTGCGACCAGCGGTATCGGGGCCGCAAGCTTACTCAAAGCCGTGCCTGTCATCGGAACGATCGCAGGCGGTTTCGTCATGCCGGCGCTTTCTGCTGGAGCCACCTACGCGATCGGCAAGGCATTCATTCAGCACTTTGCGACGGGCGGGACTCTTCTTGATTTCAATCCTCCCGACTATCGTGAGTTCATCAAGCGTCAAAGGGACATGTGGGATTCGCGAAAGGGCCGCAGCGCCAAGTCCAGCGCTGAAGCCGGGGCAACAAACCCTTAAGTTGCGCCCCTATAGGGCGTCTGGGAGTTGGCCCATCTACCGCAGCGAGAGAGCTTTTGACCGGCGAGACCGAGCCCCATGCTCGAAGCCATCGTCTACATAGTATTCTGTGTTCTCACAGGACTTTGCGGCGTCGACCGCCGAATGGGCTTTTTCGGCACTTTTCTTCTGGCACTTATCACCACTCCATTTGTAGTCTTGCCTGTCCTGCTTCTGACCGGCCCCTCGCGCCGCGCCGAATGGCATCGCCGGAATTGACGGAAGTGGGTTGTCGGATTCGGCAGGCGTGTATCATGCTGGACCGGCAGCAGCATTTTGTAGATGTGTAAACGGAAGACATCACACTTATGTCCTTCCTAGAGCTCGTTCGCCGCGAAATGCACGGCTCGCTGCCGAAGCTGCTGATCATGTCCGGAATCGGAGGCATCAGTACCGCGGCGATCCTTGCTGCCATCAATTCCGGCTTGCAAAGCGGTTCCAGTTTATGGGCGGCTACGCTTTTTGTGATTGCGCTTCTTCTGTTCATCAAGAGCCAATACTACGTCACCATCACAACCACCGCCGAAATCGAATCCATCATTCATAAAATCCGCACGCGCATTATGGATCAGATAAGGCGCTCGGAGCTTTTGTCGATCGAGAGTATCGGCCGCGCCAGAATTGTCGCTGCGGTCACCAGCGACACAGCGATACTGACACAAGCGAGCAATATGCTCGCCTTCACGGTGCAGGGCGCGGTCCTGATCGTTTTTGTGGCAATTTATGTAGCGTTTTTGTCTATTGCGGCAATCGTCACCACGATTGTTATCGTTTCGGTGGCGGCAACAATCTTCCACCAGAAGAATCGTCGCCTTGTCGGCGAGAAACAGAGAGCGGCGGCATGGGAGCGTCGGCTGTTCGACCGGCTCACCGACTTCCTGGACGGGTTCAAGGAGGTGCGGCTCAATCGCGCGCGCAGCGCCGACCTATTTGACGATGCAGTCGACGTGTCGCGAACGGCCGCCAACATCAAAATAACGACCCAGGCCGAAACCTTCAAAATGATCGTGACGTCCCAGTTCTCGATGTACGTGTTGCTTGGCGCCGTCGTGTTTGTGGCTCCGCAATTCAGCGACACGCTGGGAGGCGCGGCCCTCACAAAGACCACGACGGCCCTGATGTTCATCGTGGGCGCGTGCTTCGGTCTGGTGCAATCGATTCCGATCCTGCTGAATGCAAATGCCGCGGCGGACCGAATAGTACAACTTGAAAACGCCATGCGGGCGACTGTTTCATCGGCCCAGTTGCGCGAGATTCCGATACCGAAGCGTTTCGACAAGATCGAGATGCGTAAGATTATGTTCCGTTACGTCGACAGGCACTCCGAGACGTCCTTCCAGATTGGCCCGATCGACTTCACTTTGCGGCCCGGCGAGCTCGTTTTCATTACGGGCGGCAACGGTTCGGGCAAATCGACGTTTTTACGAGTCCTTTCCGGCCTCTATCCCCCTGATTCCGGTGAAATCATCCTCGATGGAAAGCACATCGATGGCGAGACGCGCGACGAGTATCGCGCGTTGATGTCGGCGATTTTCTTTGACTATCATTTGTTCAAGCGGCTCTATGGGGTGCCAAACCCGGAGCCAGGCGAAGTCGATCGCCTGCTCAGGCAGTTCCGGTTGAATGACAAAACGGGGTTATCTGACGGTGAGTTTCGCACGCTCGATCTTTCTGGCGGCCAGCGCAGGAGACTCGCGCTCATTGTCAGCCTGCTCGAGAAGCGTCCGATCCTCCTGCTTGACGAATGGACCGCCGAACAGGATCCGGAATTTCGGCGCAAATTCTACGACGAACTGCTGCCGGACCTGATGAAAGCCGGCGCGACCGTCGTGGTGATCACACACGATGATCGCTATCTCGACGAGTTGAATCTGGCTGCGCGCAGGATTCGTATGGACGAAGGACGGATTGTCGAGCAGCGTATTATAAAAAGTACAATCAAGAAGAGACGGCGGTAGCGTTCGATGGAGAAGGAGTGATGGCGAAGTACCCAGAGTCCCTTGATGGGATGCCGCCGCCCCGGCAGAAGCGCGGATGGCGGCGTTTTGTCGGGCGCCATCTGCCGAGCCTGTCCATCTCACTGCTGCTGGGATTGCTGGTGACCACCATACTTTTCCCGTACGTGGTGATTACGGTTCCGAGCGGATCAGTCGGAGTGCTTTGGAAGCGATTCAACGGATACGATTTTTACTGCTGGTGCTTTGTTGGCCGCGGCACGATTCTGGATCCTCGCGAACTCAGAGACGAGGGTCTTCACATCATTTGGCCGTGGGACAAGCTCTACATCTATAGCCTGCGGCTGCAATCCACGACCCAGACGTACAACGCCATCACCAAAGATGGTGTGAGCGTGACCGCACAGATCAACGTGCGGTTTCAACTGTTGCACAATTATGTTGGCGTGCTTCACAAATTTATCGGCCCCCAGTACCTGGCGTCGGTTGTAGAGCCCGAGCTCGGCAGTCGGGCGCGTGAAGTCATCGCGCAATACACGGCGCAAGAGGTGTATACGTCTCGCGAAGCGATCCAGGCAAAAATTCGAGCAGAGGCGCAAAAAAGCCTGAGCACGCACCTCAATAATCTGGTGCAGCCCGAAGCCATGGAGCAGCCGGATCCGAAGCACTACAACGACTTCCTGCAAAACTCGATTCAGCTTCTGGATGTTCTTGTGCTCGGCATCGAGCTGCCGCCGGAAATCGTTGCAGCCATCAACCGTCAAACTCAGCAGTACTACGAGATCCAGGAGTACAAGTATCGTGTTGAGCGTGAGGCGCAGGAGTCGACGCGCAAGCAGATCGAGGCAAACGGCATAGCAGCGTTCCAGCGGACGGTCAGCGAGGGGATTTCCGATTCATACTTGCGCTGGCGTGGCATTGAGGCGACGCTTGCGCTTGCGCAATCCAAGAATTCAAAAATAGTGATCATCGGTGGTGGCAAGGACGGCTTGCCGATTATCCTCGGCAATGTCGACAATACTGTGGGAACAAACTCCAAAGCGAACGCAACTGAGGATGAGGCGGCACCGCGTGAAAAGATGTCGGCGCCTTCATCTGGCCAAATAAATACGCTGCCGAGGCCAGCCGAAACCGCTGCCGGTGCGCCAGCGGCAGTGGAAGCCGGCAAGAACCCGGCAGCGGAAGCCGGTAAGAGCAATACAGCCACCGTCTCGCCCACGCCGCCTAACGTGACGCAGACCAACACACCAACGGCACCGACCTCAGTTTTGCCGCTTGATCTTTCGCAAATTAAAAATTACGTGCCCCGGCTTCCAGAGTGGCTCCGGTCCGCCACATCGGGAGCGGGTTCTGGAACAGGAGCACCGAAGCAGTAATTGCCGCGGCTTTTTCGAATTGCCTTCCTGTAGTCAAGTCGGCAATCATGGATGCGCGGCAGAATTGCACCAGGTTTGCGAAGGAATCGCCGGTGACTGAAACGACGGAAGCACGGCAACCAACCAGATCCCGGCTGTCCCGCATGTTCGCGGCTCAGCCACGCTGGTGGTTATTCATCTTTGCGATACTGTTGGGGATCGGCAGTTACGTCGTTGGCCTCAATGTCGGATACTTGGACATTGCGGGCGCGAGGCAGCTCATCCAGCAGCTCCGGGCCGATAACCAGAAGCTCAAAACCCAAATCGCGGACCTGAACGCAACACAAGTCGCTCTGCAAAATAAGCTCTCAACTTTTGAAGCCGCGTTGGACGAGATTATCCCTTCGAAAAATACCTATATCATCAAACCGAACCAATCGATGATCGTTGCGAGCGGCCGCTTGACCATTGGCATGATCGGCGCTCCCACGAACGAAAGCGTCAATATCAACGTCAACGGAAAGCAACAATCGGTCGCCACGGGCGATGTCATCAGTATTACCCTCGACCCGCGGACGACATGTCAGGTGCGTGTGCAGTCTTTCGATATGTTCAAGGTTGTCCTCAACGCATCTTGCCCGCAGGTGCAATAGGCCCGTCCGAAGCGACAATACCGGTGAGAACACGGCACGCGATCTTGCTGGGTGGCCGAAAAACCGCAAATATTCGCGCCGACTCGGCGTCTGGAGAATGACGGCCAAGAATCCGGTAGCATTGGTTGCAAGTGATTCGCCGTAACGC
>JBGQLL010000098.1:0-11218 GCA_041500065.1 Pseudolabrys sp. | reverse complement strand
GCCTCGACATCGAATCGAAACTTCGAGGGACGCCAAGGTTATAAGGGACGAACTCACCTTGTTTCGCCGGCGATGGCTGCCGCCGCCGCGATCGCCGGACATTTCGTCGACGTGCGGGAGTGGAAATAGCCACGTAAGCCTTGCAGGCCCGCGGTTACTCCCACCAGCAGCGCATTTGCGGCACGATGACGGGACCACTGACGCGGTATTCCCTCACCAGCCAGGAGCGGCACTGCCGCACTGCATTGGGTCCGGGATAGACGCCCCGACGATAGATAGTGACACGTGGTCGTTTGGTCTGCGCCGCGAATTCCCGAACTAGGGGTGGCTTGGGGTCAAACCGGTCGCACGCGAGCGCCGAGCGCTGACTGTCACAGCTAGCACCCGCCGATACCGGGGCCGCGACCCCGGCCGCAAAAGCGAGCAAGGAGCCAACGAGCGACAAATTGGTCGTGATCTTACCCATCCGCTCCTCACATGAGGACGAACAACCGTTGCCTATCCAAGGCCATGCCGTCAACCGCTTGGTTGACGTGGAAACCTTCCCTACAACATTGGTATGACAAACCAATTCGACGATTGGCGGGGATTGGCGGCGCCCTCCCTGGCCGACATTGAGGTGCTGGCGACACAGGCCTATGCCCGATTGCCCGAGCGTTTCCGAAAATTGTGTGAAGGGCTTGTCATCCGGGTTGAGGATTTTCCTGCCGGAGAGGTCGTGGATTCGATGCGGCTCGAAAGCGACTTCGACCTCCTCGGGCTGTTCCATGGTGTCGGTTTGCCCTTCCAATCGGAAACAATGCCGGAGCTCATGCCAAATATGATCTGGCTCTACCGGCGGCCAATCCTCGACTATTGGGCCGAGCATGAAGATACATTGGGCGAGATCGTTACCCACGTGCTGGTACACGAAATCGGTCACCATTTCGGGCTGTCGGATGAAGATATGGACGCGATCGAAGCCAGCGTGGAGTAAACTGGAACACCAATCTCGAAAAACGATGGCGGCCATCTAAAAACGGAATTGGTGGATGCCAGCCGATTGCGCCAGCATCACACTTCAAGGAGATTCGCGATGATCGTCACCGTTTTCCGTTCCCGCCTTATGCCCAATGTGCGCGAGGAATATGTCGCATTGGTTGACCGCATGGTCGAACTGGCGGCAACCATGCCAGGCTACATCTCGCATAAAGGCTTTTTCTCCGAGGATGGCGAGCGGGTGACCGTGGTCGAGTTCGAGCATGAGGAGGGCATGCGGGCCTGGCGCATGAATCCAGAGCACCGCGCGGCCCAGAAAAAGGCGCGCGAAATTTACTATTCCGAATACAGCATCCAGGTATGCAATGTGGTGCGCGAATCCAGATTCAAGCGCGAGGAACGCGCTGCGAGCTGAAACCGGGCATTTCGAGACGGCGCCATATTGCATATCAGGGCATGCGTTGGCGCTATTGACCGAGCCGCCGGACGCCTTATGAAAAGGGTCATGCAGCAGCGACGTTCGGGAGCATAGGAACGATGGAGAAATTTACCACGCTTGAGGGCGTCGCCGCGCCGTTGCCCATCATCAATGTCGACACCGACATGGTGATCCCCAAGCAGTACCTGAAGACAATAAAACGCACTGGCCTCGGCAAAGGCCTGTTCTCGGAAATGCGCTACAAGGACGACGGCAGCGAAAATCCAGATTTCGTACTCAACAAGCCGGCCTATCGCAAAGCCAAGATTCTGGTCGCCGGCGACAATTTCGGCTGCGGTTCCTCGCGTGAGCACGCACCCTGGGCGCTGATGGATTTTGGAATCCGCTGCGTGATTTCCACATCGTTCGGCGACATCTTCTACAACAACTGCTTCAAGAACGGTGTGCTGCCGATTCGCGTGTCGCCGGACGATCTGGAGAAACTATTCGACGATGCCGATCGTGGCGCGAACGCGACGCTTACCATCGATCTCGAAAAGCAGGAAATCCGCGGCCCCGACGGTGGCGTCGTTCGTTTCGAGATCGACGCCCATCGCAAGCATTGCCTGCTCAACGGCCTCGACGATATCGGCCTGACCAAGCAGAAGCAGGCGAAGATCGCAAGCTACGAGGACAAGGCCAGGGCGGCCAGACCTTGGGCATGATTGCCGTAATTTTTACGGCGGCAATCCCAGCCAAGCTTTGATTCAATCTTCGCCGTCTTCGCCCATCTCACCGATGTGATGCTGCGCATACAACTCGAGACCGAGTTTCGCGACGAGATCGAGTTGGGTCTCGAGGAAGTCGATATGGTGTTCCTCGTCAGACATGAGCTTCTCGAACAGATCGCGCGTCACGTAGTCCCGCGCGGTGTGGCAATGCGTTGCTGCTTCCTGATAAAGCGTGCGGGCGGAAATCTCTGCCGCCAAATCGCAGTCTAGCACCTCTTTGACGTTCTGACCGATATGCAACGGATCGAGCACCTGCATGTTCGGAAACCCATCGAGAAAGATAATACGCTCGACGAGTTTGTCAGCGTGCTCCATTTCCTCAATCGATTCCTTGCGCCACTGCTTCGCCAAATCCTTATAGCCCCAATTGTCGAGCAGCCGGTAATGCAGCCAATATTGGTTCACCGCGGTCAATTCATGCCGAAGCGCTTTGTTGAGGAACTCGACGACTTTTGCATCACCCTTCATAACCAGCTCCTTGTCACAAGCGCTCAAACGGGCGTCAGCGTCTCACCGGGACGCTAGCAAATAAAATCCAAATGCGCTCGGCAGTGTATTTCCAAATGGCAAGTCTATTGGGTTCGCCTAAAGCGCGTCTGCGGCGTGCATTGCGCAGGCACAGCCAACTGGACAGCCAACTTTAGCGCCGTGGAGTGTCTCGTCGATGATCTTGCGAATGGTCCGAGCGCAGCGGCCGCATTGGGCGCTGCAGCCAAGGCAACCATAGACGTGACTCGTGGAGCGACGCGTCGCGGTAATGGCGGCGTTTCGGATTTCGTGGTCGCTCAATACGTTGCAGGAACAGACGATCATCAGACACCTTGATGGGTATTCGCTAACCGGCGCATTGCCCCAAGTCAAAATAAAACTGCTTTTTAAAAACGTTCTAATGTATTGCTCTCGCGGCGTTTTTCATCCTCGAAAGAATGCCAACCGATCTTTTTCAGGACGACCGCGCGATTGCCTCGGCGATCGCGACAGTGCGTCGTGCCATCTCGGCGTGTAGCCGCTCGACCATGCGGCCATCTAGGGAGACGACGCCTTTGCCCTTGTTCTCCGGCAGATCGAATACCGCAATCAACTTGCGCGCCTGTTCGACTTCGGCCTGTGAAGGCGAAAATGTCTTATTACACGCCTCGATCTGATTTGGATGGATGAGCGTCTTGCCATCGAAGCCAAGCTCGACCCCTTGCCCGCATTCCCTGGTGAAACCGTCGGCGTTGCCGATATCATTGTAAACGCCGTCAAGAATATCGATGCCGTAAATACGCGCCGCAGCGACGCACATTGAGAGCCAAGGCAGCATTGGCGCACGACCCGGCACCAGGCGCGCGCGCGTGTCTTTTGCAAGATCGTTTGTGCCCATCACAAAACCGGAAAGGCGCGTTTCGGAATCGCGCGCCGCGGCCGCAATCGATAGGATGTTGAAGATCGCGAGCGGCGTTTCGATCATCGCCCACACGCGTGTCTTGTGATCAGTACCCATATCGAGCAACCGGCGGCCGATCAGCTCCAGCGTGTCCGCACTCGACACTTTCGGCACCAGGATAGCGTCCGGCGCAGCATGGGCAGCCGCGGAAAGATCGTCGGCGTGCCAAGCCGTATCTACGCTGTTGACGCGGATGAATACCTCGCGCTGGCCAAAGCCGCCGGCTTTCACCGCGTCTGCCACCTGCTGGCGCGCGGCCTCCTTGGCTTCCGGAGCAACTGAATCCTCGAGATCGAGAATAATCCCGTCGACGGCCAGCGCCTTCGCTTTCTCCAGTGCACGCGCATTGGACCCCGGCATATAAAGCACGCTGCGGCGCGGGCGGATGGTCATTAGTGCAGATCCCCCTTTTTCACACTCAAGCCTATCGTCCGCGCGATCTACGCGCCACTCCCGGACTGGACGGGTTGCCAACAGCGATCCTGCCGTGATTTTGTGGCTGCCACTCGCCAACTTTGACGAACAGCAGCATGCCCTTGCCTCAGCCGCTCATCGATGGCTATCGCGCCTTCCTCATCGGACGATTGCGCCATGAGCAGGACCGCTATCGCGACCTCGGCCAAAGTGGCCAATCGCCGGAAGTCATGGTGATTGGTTGCTGCGATTCACGCGTGTCTCCGGAAGTCATCTTCGATGCGCGGCCTGGTGAGCTATTCGTCGTGCGCAACGTGGCAAATATCGTGCCTCCTTACGCCCCTGATCAGCGGGCCCATGGCGTTTCAGCCGCGCTGGAATTCGGTATCGGCGCACTCAGAATTAAGCACATCGTTGTGCTCGGCCATGCGCAATGCGGCGGAGTCAGGGCCTACGCGGAAGATGCTGAGCCGCTGTCGCCGGGCGATTTTATTGGCAACTGGATGAAATTGATGGCACCCGCGGCAGACAAGGTCGGGCCGCGCGGCGCGTTGTCGGCGGCTGACTACCTGACACGCCTTGAGCAGGCAAACGTCGTCAACAGTCTTGAGAACCTGATGACATTTCCACGCTTGCGTAAGCTGATCGAGCGCGGGCAGGTCGTGGTTCACGGCGCTTATTTCGGCGTGGCCACTGGACACCTCTCGGTGCGCGATGATGCGACTGGAAAATTCATGCAGGTCGCGGCTGACGATTACACCCGGCTGTTCGCGCAACCACGTTTCTGACCAAGCCACTCTCCGCTTACTACGCCTTAACCGTAATTGGCCGGATTCTCGTGCGCGATTTATTGCGGTTCGGACAAACTCGGTTACCGAGAATGCCGGGATTTAGCCTAACGCCATGGTAATTACCGACTGGTACACATGGTCGCTATCCACATTGCCAGGACGGTCTGACACCGTGATGGAAGAGCGTTCGCTTATCGCCGAGATTGAAGGCACTTTCGCTAGCGGATCGGTCGAGAAGCAGGCGGAAATTGTTCGCCGCGTCACCGACCTGTTCCTCGCCGGCGCCGATAGTTATTCTGACGAACATGTCGATCTGTTTGACGGCGTCATTTCCCGTCTTGCGGAGAAGATCGAGACCAAAGCGCGAGCCGAACTCGCCCATCGCCTGGCCCCCGCCAACAAGGCGCCCCCGATGACGGTGCGCAATTTGGCTCGCGATAAGTCGATCGAGGTCGCCGGTCCGATATTGAGTCGCTCAAACAGATTGACTGATGAAGACTTGCTCGCAATCGCCAGTGACAACACTCAGGATCGGTTGCTCGCGATTTCAAAGCGCTCCAGGCTCAGCGAAAAAGTCAGCGACGCACTCGTGATGCATGGCAACCGTGACGTCGTCCTTTCGGTGACCAGGAATGAAGGCGCCCGCTTTTCGGACGCTGGGTACGGCAAGCTGGTTGATAGATCTATCAATGACGAGGTGCTCGCGATCTGCGTCTCCATGCGCAAGGATATTCCGCAAGCGCACTTTAACGCGCTGATCGCGAAGGCCTCGGAAGTCGTCTTTGAGAAACTCGTGGCCAGCAATCCTCACGCGGTCTACGAGGTGCACCGGGTGTTGACGGATATCACCGGGCAAGATGCCGGCGCGCAGCCCAGGGCAAAACGCGACTATCGGGAGGCCGCAGCACAATTTGATATTGTCCGGCGTGCGGGGACCGCCGTTGATCCCGTTGTATGCGATTATGCCGCGAAGGGAAAATTCGAGGAAACGGTCGCGGCGCTATCGGCCCTTTGCCAGGTGCCCAGCAAGCTTGTCGAAAGCATCATGAACGATTCGCGCGCGGAAAGTGATTTCGCGCTCATTCTGGCAAAGGCCGCCGGCCTGTCATGGCCGACCGCAAAACAAATCTGCATCTTGCGGCGCAAGCCTTTTCGCTACTCTCCACAAGCCATCGAAGCCGCCCGACGCAGTTTCGATCGCTTGCAGCTGGCCACCGCGCAGCGCCTGGTGCGCTTCTATAATGAGCGGCATTCGGCTCTCGCAAACTTTCAAGAGCTGGCGCATCAGATTCGGGCGCAAGACAGCACCGCCCCGCGTCTCGGCGGGACATCCTGGCATTCGCACATCGCGGACGATTGAGCGGTCTATGCCGCCCGACGCTTCGCCTGAATCAGCTTGCGATTGATCAGACATTCGGCGATCTGAATAGCGTTAAGCGCCGCACCTTTTCGCAGATTGTCCGACACCACCCACATCTGCAGGCCGTTATCGATGGTCGGATCGGTACGGATGCGGCTGATATAAGTGGTGTCCTCGCCCACGCATTCGTACGGCGTCACGTAACCGCCAGGCTCGTGCTTGTCTATCACCAGACAGCCAGGCGCGCTGCGCAGGATCGCACGCGCTTCCTCGACGCTGATCGGGTTCTCGAACTCGACGTTCACCGCTTCTGAATGGCCGACGAACACCGGCACGCGCACGCAGGTAGCCGTGAGCTTGATGTGGGGATCAAGAATTTTCTTGGTCTCCATCATCATCTTCCATTCTTCCTTAGTGTAGCCGTCCTCCATGAACACATCGATTTGCGGGATCACGTTGAACGCGATCCGCTTGGGAAACTTTTTCGTTTCCACTTCACCGAGTGTGAACACCGCCTTGCTCTGCGAGAACAGTTCGTCCATCGCTTCCTTGCCCGCACCCGACACCGATTGATAGGTCGCAACCACAACGCGCTTGATCTTTGCCTTGTCGTGTAGCGGCTTGAGCGCAACGACGAGCTGTGCTGTCGAGCAATTTGGGTTGGCGATAATATTCTTCTTGGTAAATCCGGCCACAGCATCGGCATTTACTTCCGGCACGATCAAAGGCACGTCCGGATCCATGCGCCAGGCGGAAGAATTGTCGATCACCACGGCGCCCTGTGCGGCAATCTTCGGTGACCATTCCTTTGACACAGTACCGCCGGCCGACATCAGGCAGATGTCAACGTCCGAGAAATCAAAATGGTCGAGTGCCTTCACCTTCAGCGTCTTGTCGCCGAACGAACACTCCACGCCCTGACTCCGGCGCGATGCAACGGCGACCACCTCGTCGGCGGGGAAATTGCGTTCGGCCAGAATGTCGAGCATCTCGCGCCCGACATTGCCGGTAGCACCCACAACGGCGACTTTGTAACCCATTGTTAACGCTCCGGAATAAATTACCACCCGGCGGCTGGTACGGGGCAACCGGATGGCAGCGCTTGTAAGCGAGAACTGCTTTCAACACAACGGCACCCTGCTTCCGACAATTGCATGCATCCGGCTCTGCGCTCATGGCGTGACGAACTGGCTCACAGCCCTGTGCGAGTCCTCGCATATCTGGGTGCTGTTACACTACTTTCCATGGCCGCCACACGTCTTTCTCAATCGCCTGAGGTGATGAGTAACATCACGCCGGTGTATCGATCGGAATGGGTCGACATTGAGCGGCCGTTCCCGGCCTTCGTCCTTTCGATCCCTGAGGCTGCCGATGTGCCCGCAAACTACGCGATCCGCCGGCACGCAGAAGGCGGCGGCCGCAAGGATATTCTTGAGTTGGGTGAACCGGCCGGCGCGGCGCCCTACCTGAGGGTCGAGGTCTATCGGCCCGGGAGCGAAATCCGTCACTTTGCCGATTCGACAGTGGAAATCCTCGACCGCGCGAGTGCGCTCGGACCGATCGAGATCCAGCGCGCGACCGAACCTCTCCAGAGCAAATTCGGACCACTGACGATTGTTTCATTTGCAACCTCGAGAGGAACGCTACGCCACTGCCGCGGTTTCGTACGCGCCTACAGCGATCCACGATTGCAAATATCCGGCTGGTTTTGTCAGGGAGGGATCGAATTCATCGAACATAGCACGTTGGCGTGTGCGCTCGACAGATTTACCCTACTCGCCGCCGGTAGCGAGCCAAAGGTCGGTGCGCTGTTCGCACGGGCCGAGCTCAATCGCAGCTATTGCGGCCAGCGAGACACAATTTTGGCCGCAACGCCGAAATACCATTTGCTTTGGAAGGCGCTTGCAAATCGCCCTGAGCCGCGGCGCATTGGACGCTGAGCGATGTCGTACGCCGGCGTTCGATTTGGAAATCCTATTCATTGAGATCGCACTCATTGTGCGACTGCGATTTCCCTCCGCCGTATCTCGACGCATTGACTGAACGATAAATTCGTTGGATCATATTCTAATAATAATATCTGAAGCTCTGGTGATGACCGGCATGCTTCAGCGAACCTCTGGGGAGAGGAACGATGATCACACGACGTCACCTGCTTGGTACGGCGGGCGCCAGCGCTGCGCTTGCCCTGACCGGAAATACTTTTGCCGAAGCCGCAGGAGCCGGCCTTACTCCGGGCGTGCCGCCGGGCCTCGGCACTGTCGCCACCATGGAAGCACTGCCGGGTAAAAAGCCCCTGATCAAGCTTTCATACCGGCCGCCCAACTATGAATCGCCGCTTGAAGTGTTCCGAACGCCCATAACGCCGAATGACGAGTTCTTTGTGCGGTACCATCTCGCGGACATTCCGGAGATCGATGCCAAGACCTACAGGATCAAGGTCGGCGGTGACGGCGCCAACTCACCTATCGAACTCACGCTCGACGATTTGAAGAAATTGCCGGCATTCGAAGTGGTCGCGGTCAACCAGTGCTCCGGCAACCGGCGCGGGCTGTCGAACCCGCATGTCGTTGGCGTGGAGTGGGGCTACGGCGCCATGGGCTGCGCGCGCTGGAAAGGTGCCCGACTCAAGGACGTGCTGGAGAAGGCCGGGTTGAAGAAAGAGACAATCGAAGTTGCATTCGACGGTGCGGACGGCCCGGCAGTCGACAAAACACCTGACTTCATCAAGAGCATTCCGGTTTGGAAGGCAGTCGAAGACTCAACGCTCATCGCCTACGAGATGAACGGCCAGCCGCTGCCGCACTGGAATGGCTTCCCGGCTCGCATCGTCGTTCCCGGCTGGACCGGCACCTACTGGATGAAACACGTGGTCACGATCAATGCGCTGACCAAGCCGCAGGGCGGGTTCTGGATGACTCCGGCCTACCGCGTTCCGGTCGGCAAGTTTCCACTCCGCGACCGTTTCATAAGCCAAGAAAACGCCACCAGCACACCCATCACCGAGATGGTGGTCAATTCGCTGATCACCAGCCATCGCGATGGTGCGAAAGTAAATCCCGGCAAAGTCGCGGTGAGCGGCATGGCTTGGGACGGTGGCTACGGCATCAGCTCGGTGCAAGTCTCCACTGACGGTGGAAAAACCTGGTCGGCGGCAAAGCTCGGCCAGGACCTTGGCCGTTTCGCTTTCCGTCCATGGAGTTTCGACATCACCGCCAAGAAGGGCAAGAACACTGTGATGGTCAACGCGATCAACAAGCTCGGCCAAAGCCAAACGTCTGAGCTGATCTTCAACCCAGCTGGCTACCACAACAACGTGATGCAGAACATCACGCTAAACGCGTAAGGGAGAGGATCATGCGCATATTCTTGATCGCTGCGATTGCCGCGCTGATCGCACTTCCTGCGGCCGCCGATGACAAGCCGGTGCAACTTAAAAAGGCGCCCGGCCTCGACAAAGTCGAGGCTAATTGCCAAGCCTGTCACAGCCTCGATTACATCCCAATGAACTCTCCTTTCCCGAATGCGGCGTTATGGGATGCCGAGGTCACGAAAATGATCAAGGCCTTCGGGGCACCGATCGACGATGCCGACGCGAAGGCTATCGCGGACTATCTGAAGGCCAACTACGGAAGCTAATTTGGCCCGCCCAAAGCATCGGCCAAACATGAAGCCCCGCCTCCTGGCGGGGCTTTTATTTCGAATTTACCGACATTTACCCGGAATCGGCCTGTTACGGGAAACAGAACCCCGCTAGACTGTGTTAGAATAGAAATCAAAGGTCGAGGACTCCATGAAATTGAAAGTCATCGCCGCGGCGCTTGTTTTGGCCGGAGCCGTGGGTTTGCTTGTCGCGCCGGCGGAGGCCCAGACCAAGCCGGCGGACGCCCAGACCAAAAAGAAAACTGTAGTCTATAATCGCGATCGTACGGTCATGATCAGCCGCGACGAAGATGGCCGGACGCGCACTCGCATCATCATTCAGAAGCGCTCTTACCTGGATCCCGGCACGGAAACCTTCCCGGGTGAGCGCGGCAGAAACACCGACTACGTGGAAAATCCAAACCAGCGAGCGGGAGGCGTGATCAATAATACGTCCGCTGGACTCTACAATACGCAATCGGCGCTGCCGGGACCGTGGACCTTGCCGTTCAGGACTAATCCCTGGCTGGGATACTAAACAGGCCCGGAAGTTTGAAACGAAACGCGGCCATGTAGCCGCGTTTTTCTTTTTGGCGGCTGTGGTTCGTCTTAGGCGGCGAGCTTTTCCAGCTCAGCCAAAATCGCCGATCCCATTGCTGCGGTTGAAACGACTTCGGTGCCCGCCGACTTGATGTCGGCGGTTCGCAAGCCTTTGGCGAGGGTCGCGGAAATCGCCTGCTCGATCCAATCGGCTTGCTTTCCAAGATTGAATGAATACCGCAGCGCCATTCCAAACGATGCGATCATGGCAATCGGATTCGCTATACCTTTGCCCGCGATGTCGGGCGCGGAGCCATGCACCGGCTCGTAGAGCGCTCTGCGTTTGCGCGTCTTTGGATCGACCTCGCCAAGCGACGCGGACGGCAACATACCGAGCGAGCCGGTCAAGGTCGCCGCGATATCCGAGAGAACATCGCCGAACAAATTGTCGGTGACGATGACATCAAATTGCTTCGGCCAGCGCACCAGCTGCATGCCGCCCGCGTCAGCGAGCATGTGCTCGAGCTGCACATCCTTGAACTCGCGCGCGTGCAATGCCGTCGTCACCTCATTCCACAGCACGCCCGTCTTCATGACGTTGCGCTTTTCCATGGACGTAACCTTGTTGCGACGCTTGCGCGCGAGCTCGAAGGCGACACGGTCGATGCGCTCGATCTCGTAAGTATCATAGACCTGCGTATCGATGGCGCGCTTCTGGCCGTTACCGAGATCGGTGATTGTTTTCGGCTCCCCGAAATAAACGCCGCCGGTCAGCTCGCGCAGAATGATGATGTCGAGACCCTCGACCACCTCGCGTTTGAGTGATGAAGAATCGGCAAGTGCGGGATAGACAAT
>JBGQLL010000097.1:0-11232 GCA_041500065.1 Pseudolabrys sp. | reverse complement strand
GCGGCAGTAAGTGCCGACGTGTCGGTGGTCAAGGCGATCGCGGCGATCGCGACACGATCGCGCTTGTAGCGGATCGTCAGCTCAGTCGCGAGATGCTGGGCGTCGGCCGCACTGCCTCCGTTGCCGAAGAACAAAAGTTTGCCGCCGCCCTTAATCGATTTAGCGCACGCGCGAACCAGTTCTGCAAATGTATTTGACAACGCAGCTTCCGATCGACGTGCAACGTCGTGATGTTCGGCAAACTGCGCGTTAAAGAATGATGCCAGGTCCAATGTCGCGTTTCCTCAAGCTGCTTCGCCGCGAAATTCCGGCACGGCGTCGCGAAGTACGTTATAGATCGCTGCGCGTTCGCCGCGCGCCACCCCTTGTTCCAAGGTCGCTACCCAAGCCCGAATCGCATCAAGCGGCGGGCGGACCGGCTTCGCGGCGACGATGCCCGGAATGCCGACGTCCGCTGTCTCCTCCTCGCGCGCAAAGAGAATTTCATGCAGCCGCTCGCCCGGGCGGATTCCGGTAAATTCTATTTGAATGTCACGGCCGGGCTCCAGCCCGGACAGCCTGATGATGCGCTCGGCAAGATCGACGATTTTGACCGGCTGACCCATGTTAAGGACATAGACGGATACATCGCTGTTGCGCGTGCCGAGTGCGTGACTCGCTGAAGTAACGACCAGGTCGCATGCTTCGCGAATAGTCATGAAGTAGCGGACCATGTCCGGATGCGTGACGGTGACAGGACCGCCTGCTTCAATCTGCGCTTTGAATTTTGGGACAACCGAACCGTTGGAAGCGAGCACATTTCCAAATCGCACGGAGATCAAACGCATCGAGGGCTTGCCGGAACTACTACGGCGCGCGAATTCATCATCGAGTGCCTGGCAGTACATTTCAGCCAGCCGCTTGGTGGCGCCCAGCACCGACACCGGCTCGATCGCTTTGTCGGTGGAAATCATAACCATGGCACTGGCGCCGGCTGCCGCGGCGGCATCAGCAACGTTGATTGAACCGAATACGTTTGTCTTGATGCCCTCGTCCCAATCCTGCTCGAGCATCGGCACATGCTTCAGCGCCGCGGCATGAAAAACAATATCGGGCTTGAATTGCGCGACGAGGCTCATGATCCGTTCTCGATCGCGAACATCGGCAATGCGGCCGGAGATCTTCGCTTCGCTTTGCTTGCCTTTTAATGCTTCCAAAACGGCGTGCAGCGCGGGCTCGGAATGTTCGATCACGAGCAGCCGAGTTGCGCCGAAGGTGACAACACGATCGCATATTTCTGCGCCGATTGAGCCGCCGCCGCCGGTCACGATAATCGCCTTGCCGCTGACAAAATCCTCCAGCCGGCGGTAGTCGATCTTGACGCTGGGCCGCAACAGAAGGTCTTCGACCGCGACCGGTGCCAGCTGGACGGCAGCCCCGTCGGCATCGAGCGACGGCAATTGGCTCATGCTCATGCCGAGCTTGCGCGCGCGTATCAAAATCGCTTCCGGGCGCGCTTCGGGCGCGAGCGCTGATGGCGCCAGCACGAGCCGCGTCACTCTGGTCCCGCTGGCCTCCAGATCAGACACAACCTTTTCCAGATCGTCGATGTCGCCCAACACGCGAATGCCGCGGATCGATTGCCCCCGATCGGCAAATGACGGCGAGAGCACACCGGCAGGCCAAATCTTCTTCACCGCGCCGCTTTCAATCCCTCGCAAAAGGACTTCTGCATCTGCGGCACGTCCGAGAATCAATGTAGGCGTCGAATCAACATTCTTTTTTGAGCGGTTAATTGTCCGCGCGTAGTGGAAGTACCGGTAGATGACCCGCAGGCCCCCGAGAAAAAACATCTGCAGGAACCAGTAGAGCAAGATCGTGACTTTGCCGAAAAAGAACGTTCCGTAAAAATTAGGCGCCACCAAAACGTAGTCGAGGACAAGCAACGAAAGAGCCATCACGCTCGATGCCCAAAAAATATTGTAAAGATCCGGGACCGACGTGAAGCGCCATTTGTTGCGATGCAAGCCTATGATGAAATAGACGACCGCCGCGTACGCGACAAAAAACGGAAGGAATAGCCCGAGCCCGTGCAGCCGATCAGTTAGCCCGGTGTCTTCGAAACGCATGAAAAATGTGACGACAATTGCTGCCGTGGTTGCCAAAAGATCGTGCAGTACGATCAGAACCTGGCGACGAGTCACAGAAAGCTTCCCTGACTATAGATGAGAACGATGGTGGCGACGCGTGGCGACATGTCAGTACACGACATTCGCATTTTTGAGAAAGCCCCAGACGTCGACCACGGGTTTTCCCTCGAGGTCCGCTTCCGCATAGACGGAATGTGGGGTGCACAGGATCAAAATATCGCTGCGTGCGATCACTTGCTCGAGCGGAAGAATATTCGGGTCTGTTGTTACGAACGGATCGGTCGTGAGAACCTTCCTCGCGTAGATTTCCAGGGCGTGCTTGAGCTTGTAGCTTAACGACGCGCGGGTATCGTCGACTTCAGCCTTGAAGGCCATTCCCAATAGCCCGACTGTCAGGGTCGAAATTTTGTAAGCGCGCCGCAGGTCGTCGACGAGCTGCAGCACGAGGCCTTCGTTGACCTGCATGGCCGCGTGGCCCAGGCCAAAATGATTGCGCGCATAGGCAGCGAGCTGCATGGTGTCCTTGAACAGGCAAGGTCCGGCCGAAAACCCGGGACCGGGAAAGCTCTTGGCGCGCGGATAGTTCTGCTTCATCGCGCGCATGATCGCCTGATAGTCGGCGCCCGCGGACTTCGCGATCATATAGAACTGATTGCTGGCGGCGAATTCGATATAGCGATACGCGTTATTAAAGATCTTGGCGAACTCCGCTTCGATCGGTTTCACGACCACGAGCTCGGGCGCAATTCGCTTGAAGATTTCGCTTGCTTCCTTCTCGGCTTCCGGAGAGGTGGCGCTGATAATTTGTGGCATCTCACGCAATTCCTTGATGCCGTAGCCTTGCACGACGCGCTCGGGACAGAACGCGACGCCGTTCTTGCGGCCGAGCCGATTGAGATAGCCGTATAGCCAATCCGTCGTTCCCGGATAGACGGTCGACCGAAGAATCAGAAGTTGATCGTCCGCAATGTGCGGCAACAACCTGTCAACGCAGTGTTGCACCTCGGTTTGTACCGGATTGAGAAATTCATCGACCGGCGTGCCAATGGTAATGATCACTGGGCCGGTACGGCCAATCGCGTCGGGCGACGATGTGAACAGCAGCTTGTTGCCAGCCAGCGCTCTCGCCAGCAGCGGCGCCGCGCCGTGCTCGATAAACGGTAGCTTGCCGGATCTTAGCGTCGCCAGCGCGGCCTCGTTGAGATCATTGACGTTGACCGTCAACCCCGCCTCGGCAAAGGCGAGCACAAGCGGAATGCCCACGTGGCCTGCACCGCCCACGACAGTAACATCGGCGATCGTCGCACCGGTTGAACCGGACGGCGCCGTTTTGGTCGATGCGATATTCAATATTCAATCGGCTCCCTTTTTGCCGACGCACAATATAGTAGCAAATTGGCACCGCCCGCCCCTGCTCTCGGCAAACGGGGCTAATCGCGTCGATTTCCAATCACTTAGCTAGCAAATTCCAGCGACCAGGCACCAGCCAATTTTGCCTGGGACCTGGCCGGAAGCGACGATGCACTAATTTTCTTGAGAAAAACGCGACAGTCGGACGGAAATATTCGTGTTCAGGTGACTTGATCGGCGGCCAGCACTGCCCGCACGTCATTCTCCTTCAGCAGCTTTTCAAAATAGGCAATCGTGCGAGTCAGCCCTTCTTTCAACTGAGTGCGGGGCGTCCACGACAACACCTCCTGCGCGCGCGAGATGTCGGGACGCCGTTGCCGCGGATCGTTCTCCGGCAATGGGCGATGCACAACGCGTGAACGCGAGCCGGTCATTTCAATCACCGTCGCCGCAAGTTCGAGCATTGAGAATTCAGTAGGATTGCCGATGTTGATCGGACCGGTAATCTGATCCTTCGTTGCCATCAATTTCATCAGTCCGTCGATCAGATCGTCCACATAACAGAATGAACGCGTTTGCGCCCCGTCTCCATAGACGGTGAGATCGCGACCGAGGAGAGCTTGCACGATGAAATTTGATACGACGCGTCCATCGTTTGGATGCATGCGTGGACCATATGTATTGAAGATGCGCGCGACCTTGATGCGCAATTTATGCTGGCGCCAGTAGTCAAAAAATAGCGTTTCCGCGCAGCGCTTGCCCTCGTCATAGCAGGATCGGGGTCCGACCGGATTGACGTGGCCCCAGTATTCCTCGGGCTGCGGATGAACATTCGGGTCGCCATAGACTTCGGAAGTCGACGCTTGGAGAATCTTCGCCTTCACTCTCTTTGCCAGTCCGAGCATGTTGATGGCACCATGCACGCTGGTCTTGGTCGTTTGCACGGGATCCCGCTGGTAGTGAATCGGTGAGGCCGGACAGGCGAGATTATAGATTTCGTCGACTTCGACGTAGAACGGAAACGTGACGTCGTGGCGCGTCAATTCGAAATGTTTGTGGTCCAAAAGATTCTCAATGTTCTTTCGGGTGCCGGTAAAAAAATTGTCCGCGCAAAGGACATCCGCGCCTTGCGCGAGCAGCCGCTCGCACAAGTGCGACCCGAGAAATCCCGCTCCTCCGGTCACCAGAATTCGCTGCTGTAAATGCATTGGGCACCCATTGATTGGACATATCTTCTATCATGAGTCGTCGCGTAGTTCCCTCGGGCCGTTGGGTACTAGCCTTTCGGCGCCCGCCACCTGGATTTACGTTCGGCACTGCTGCAACCTACTTGCGTCAGCGGATGGGGCATGCGAAGCCGTCCGCCCCAAACGCGAAAAACCGCCAATGCGTTGAAGGACTTTGCCTCGATGCGCCGCACGCTGCTTTTGCTGGCCAAGGCGGCAACCTCCGTTCTGCTGCTCTATTTCTCGCTGCGCTGGGTTAACACCAGTGTATTAGCTGGCCGGCTGAGCCGGTTCGATCCCAGCTGGATCGCCCTGGCGCTTGTCCTGCTGACAATTCAGGTCGCGTTTCTTGCCGTCCGCTGGCGGACCATTGCCGCTGCATGCGGCGCGAGTTTGGCATTCACGCCGGCTTTGCAGTTGAGTTTCATTGCGACATTTTTTAATCAGGTGCTGCCGTCGACGGTCGGCGGCGACGGTGTACGCATATGGCTATTCGCGCGCAAAGGTGCTGGTTGGGCACGTGCAACGTACTCTGTATTGATCGATCGAATCGTCGGCGTATTCGCCTTGGCCATGATCGTCATAGCGTGCCTGCCATGGACGTTCGAACTTGTCCGTGATCCGATCGCTCGGGCAGTTTTGCTGATCATAGGGTTTGGCGCGGTTCTAGGAACGTCAGTCTTCATCATGATCGGCACGCACTTTCGACAGATATTCGATCGATGGGCGCTCACGCGGCACTTGTCGGCA
Organism: Pseudolabrys sp.; assembly: GCA_041500065.1. Classification (GTDB taxonomy): domain Bacteria; phylum Pseudomonadota; class Alphaproteobacteria; order Rhizobiales; family Xanthobacteraceae; genus Pseudolabrys. Next base: position 5,777 of record JBGQLL010000097.1, on the reverse strand, counting down.
GCGTCACGAGTTGCTGCGGCCTTGTGCGGCTCCCTCCGTTCGATGAGCGTTATCCTCACGTGCTCGATTGCAGTTCATTTCCTCACCATCGCTGCGGCCTGGTGCTGCATAAAGGCGATCGCTGCGCCCGTCACTTTCCTTCAAGTTCTATTCCTTATGCCCCCTGTCCTGTTGATTTCGACCATACCGATATCGATCGCAGGCTGGGGTGTCCGCGAAAGCAGCATGATTGCTGCTTTCGCGTTCGCGGGGCTTGCTCAAAGCGACGGCCTTACATTGTCCATCCTCTATGGTGCGACGAGTTTTGTCGTCGGCGTCATAGGCGGGATCGTGTGGATCGCAAGCGGCTTGCGGGTGCGATCGTTTGACCAAGCGGTGGCAAACTCTGAGGCTGTCACCGACAATCCGTGATTGTTTTTGCGGACCTTCAGGCAGATGACCGATCATAAAAGCTATCGCGATGGCCTGCCCGATAAAGCCGGTGTGCGCCGTCCGGCAGCATTCCTCGACCGCGACGGCGTTCTCAATGTCGACCACGGCTACACCCATAAGCCTGAACAGCTTGAATGGATCGAGGGTGCGGCGGAAGCGGTGCGGCTCTTGAATGAGGCCGGGTATTACGTCTTGGTCATCACAAATCAGTCCGGGGTTGCCCGCGGCTACTATGATGAAGCAGCGGTGGAGTCATTCCACGCTCATATGCGGAACAGCCTTGCCGCGCATGGCGCCCGTGTCGACGCCTTCTATTACTGTCCGCATCATCCTGAAGGCATCATCAAACCGTTGGCAGTGCAGTGCCGCTGCCGAAAACCCGGCCCGGGCATGCTGGAACAAGCCGCGCGCGAATGGCCGATTGAAATCGGGGCCAGCTTCTTGATCGGCGATAAGGACGATGACTTGGCCGCTGCCGCGGCCTTCAAAATCCGCGGGATTAAATTCAATTCGCAAATCGATTCTTTGCCGGATTTGGTGCGCCGTGAACTCGCCAATTGCCCGAACTCGCAGGATCGGCGCCCTTCATGAATAGTCCTATTGACGCACCCGCGCAGGCGCGTCTCCTGACGTCACTTGTGCTGCTCTGGCTCACCGGGGTTGCCCTCCGGCTGACAATTTTGGCTGTGCCACCAGTCATCCCGCTCATCCATGACGATTTGAATCTGAGCGCGACCCAAATCGGCATTTTGACCGGATTGCCGTCGATGCTGTTCGCCATCGCGGCAGTACCGGGTTCGCTGCTGATTGCCCGGCTCGGCATTGGTGCCGCGCTTGCGGTGGGGCTTATGCTCAACGCGGTCGGCGGCGCGTTGCGCGGGGCATTTCCCGACGTGGCTTGGCTCTACGGCATGACCGTCGCCATGGGAGCGGGTGTCGCCATCATGCAGGTGACCATGCCGCCGGCCGTTCGCGCCTGGGTGCCGGGCCGTATTGGATTCGCCACCGCCGTCTATACCAACGGCCTTCTAATCGGCGAGATCCTGCCGGTTGCGCTGATGCTTCCGCTGGTGCTGCCGCTGGTCAACGGCAGCTGGCAGCGAGGCTTTGTCGTCTGGAGCCTTCCGGTCGCCATCATCGCCATCATCGTCATGCTGCTCGCGCCGCGGCCGACGACCAACGGTCTGACACCGGTGAAACGCCGGTGGTGGCCCGATTGGCGCAACACACTGATCTGGCGGCTCGGCATCATGCTTGGCAGCATCAACGCCACGTACTTCGCCACCAATGCCTTCATTCCCGACTACATGAGGAGCAGCGGACAAAGCGAGTGGATCAGTGCTGCCCTGACCGGCCTCAATAGCGGCCAGTTGCCGGCATCATTCTTGTTGCTCGCATTCGCCAGCCGGCTGGAGCGGAAAGTTTGGCCTTATGTCACCTCCGGCCTGCTGTGCGTGATCGCGACCGGCGGCATAGTATTTGGCACCGGCGCGTGGGTCGTGGCGGCTGCCACCCTGCAAGGTTTCTCCGCTGCCGCAATCCTGGTTTTGGTGCTGGCCCTGCCACCGCTTCTGAGCCCACCGGATGACGTGCACCGCGTGACCGCCGCCATGTTCACCATCAGTTATAGCTGCGCGGTGGTTGTGCCGGTCATCAGTGGTCTTGCCTGGGACCTGACAGGCATTGCCAGCACGGCTTTCCTGCCAATCGCTCTATGCGGGATTGTGCTAGTCATTGTCGCGCCGGCGATCAACCATGTCCCCCGCAGCGGAAGCTAGGATGCGTCCCATTCCTGTCGGAGCAAAAGGATCCTATTCGCTGCGCGTGACGCCGGCGCATCTCGCCAATCAATTCAAAGATGCGGCACTGCCACCTGTGTTCGCTACCCCGATGATGGTCACCGCCATGGAGAATGCCGCGCTGAATGCGGTGCGAAGTTATCTCGATGCAAGCGAAAGCGCAGTCGGAACTGCGATCAATATCCGCCACCTTGCGGCTACTCCCGTCGGCCATCGCGTGACTGCCGAAGCCGTGGTCACCAAAGTCGATGGCCGCCGCATCGAATTCAACGTAACCGCTCGCGACGAGATCGAGGAAATCGGCAACGGAACCCACGAGCGCATGGTCGTCGACATGGCGCGCCTTCATCAGCGCCTCAACGTCAAAGCTCGTTCTCAGTGAAAGCTCGCTGCGCAGTCCGTCGGGACTATTTCGTCACTTTTATATTCGCGTCCTTGACGACCTTTCCCCACTTGACCGTTTCGGCGCGCATAAATGCTGCGAATTGTTCGGGTGTCCCGACGATCGGCTCCAATCCTTGCGCGGCAAGATATTTATCGGCAAAGGCGCGATCTGAAATCACCTTTGTCACGTCCTGATTGATCTTCTTGATAATGTCCGGCGGCATCCCGGCCGGCGCCACAAGACCAAACCAGGATTTTGCTTCGAACCCGGGCACGCCCGACTCCGAGAGTGTGGGAACGTCTGGAAATTCGCTGCTGCGGTGATTGCTTCCGACGCCGATCATATGCAACTTCCCGGCCTGCACATTGCCTTTGACGATACTGAGCGCGGCAAACATGAAGCTGATGTGACCGCCGATGACATCGTTCATCGCCGGCCCTGCTCCGGTGTAGGGAATGTGATTGAAGCGCACGCCGGTCATTGCCTGGAGCATCTCCATGTTTAAATGGCCCGTGGAACCGATGCCGAAGGACCCATACGTCAGTTCGCCCGGTTTTGCTTTTGCGAGCGCCACCAGATCTCTTACGGTCTTCACCGGCAGCGACGGGTTCACAACCAGAGCCTGGGTTGCGGAAACCAGAGCCGTGATCGGGGCAAAATCCCGCAGCGGGTCGTATGAAATTTTTTCGTAGAGGTGCGGCACCGTCACCAAGGTCAGTTCGGCTGTCAGCAGAAGCGTGTAACCATCCGCCGGTGACTTCGCCACCTGTTCTGCACCGATCATCGTGCTGGCGCCGGGGCGGTTGTCCACCAGCACCTGCTGGCCCCACGCGTCGGAAAGGCTCTGCGACAGAACGCGGGCAAAAGCATCGACCGCGCCTCCCGGCGGATATGGAACCACAATGTGGACCGGCTTTGTGGGATATTGCGCGAGCGCGGATTGTTGCGAAAATAATCCAACCGCGAACAGAATTGCTATGGTCATGCGCCCCGGCACGACATACTCCGCAATGACTCTCTCAACGCGCCTTCATTTCGGCTTCAACCGGCGGATTTCTTCCCGGCGTTTGAGCCACCATGAAAGATCGCCTGGAAGAGTGTCGAGATAGTTCTCAATTCCCAATTCCTTGGCAGCATGAACAGGCCAATGCGGATTGTAAAGAAGCTCGCGCGCGAGCGCGATCAAATCCGCTTGCCCTGCGCACAGTATTTGCTCGGCATGGCGCGCTTCGGTAATCAGTCCAACAGCGACAGTCTTTATGCCGGCCTCACGCCGCACGCGTTCCGCATAGGCGACGTGGTAGCCTGGAACACGCGGCACGATTTCCGTGTTGATCGGTCCGCCTATGCCACCTGACGAACAGGTGATGACATCCACACCACGCTGCAACAGTTCGCGAGCGAGGACGACCGTGTCGTCGATGGTCCATCGGCCTCCGGGACCGTCGGTCGCTGAGCATCGAAAAAATAGCGGTCGGTCTTGCGGCCAAACTGCTCTTGCTGCCTCCGCTATTTCCAGCGCAAAACGAATGCGGCCGTTCAGGTCTCCGCCATAGCCATCGTTGCGTTGGTTCGCGAGCGGGCTAAGAAACTGATGGATCAGATAGCCGTGGGCGCCATGAATTTCGCAAATATCAAATCCCGCGTCGACGCTACGCACAGCTGCGTCCCGCCAGACCCCGATCATCCCGCGGATATCGCTCACCGACATTGCGATTGGGGTCTCTGAGCCCGCACGAGGAGCCGGAATGGCGCTTGCGGATATGCCGATCCACGGTTTCAAGCCACGCGCCGCGTCGCTGTCATCCAGCGGCTTGAAGTCCTTCCACGGCAAATCGGTGGAGGCCTTTCGACCGGCATGACCCAACTGAATTGCCGGAATCGCGCCAAGACCGCGAATAAAATCGGTAATCCTGCGATAGGCGGGGACATGGTTATCCGAATATATGCCGGCGCATTCATAGGTTTTGCGTCCGCGTTCCTCCACAGCCGTTTCTTCCGTGAATACGATCCCCGCACCGCCTATTGCGTATTTCCCCAAGCTCACAAGATGCCAGTCGGTGGGGCCGCCGCTCTCCGACCGGTATTGGCACATTGGCGAAACAACAATGCGATTGCGTGCAAAAATCCCACGCAAAGAAATAGGCTGGAGAAGAAGCGGAAGCCGGACGCCGGCATCATGCATGACTGCCATCTCCGGAACCGAATACCATCGAGGCGCGAGTCAGAGCCATTTGCAACGGTCCATTGAACTCAAGACTATGCACGCGCTCTAGCTCGCAGGCGCTGAATAAATGATTTAACGACAGGCGCACTTTCTCTCTTTCGATAAGCCACTGCAATCTCGGCCTCTTGCAGCGCACCTATGATTTTTCGATACACAATGCCGGGAATTCCGACGTCTTGCATTGGTGCTGAAATAATGCCGAGCCCCGCTCCAGCCGCAACGAGAGTCAGCAGGGAAAATATGTCCGGCGTTCTTTGCACGATACGAAGTGACTGACCTGGCTTCGATACTGCGCCCAGGTTTCCCCAAAAACCGACCTCCATCTCGAGGGATCCAGCGACAAAAGACTCGTCGGCAAGCATTGCGAGCGTGACTTGCTTGCGCCGAGCCAAGTGATGCCCTTCGGGAATGGCGACATAGTAAGGATGTCGGTCGACGACGAAGCCGGTGAGTTCGGCTGGATAACGTTGCGGCGCTCGAATGAACGCGACGTCAAGGACTCCGTCGATAAGCGCCTTCATTTGCGGAAACGTTTCCATTCGGCTGATCTGCAATAGAACATTGGGATTTTCTTTCTGAAAGGTCGCGATCAGTTCTGGTAGCAGCCCAATGGAGCTCGCCGACAATATGTAACCAATTGCGATCGAGCCGATGTCACCGCGCGCGGCCTGCTTTCCGACAAGTTCCGCATTCTCAGCCTGTCGCAGTGTTGCGCGCGCTTCTTCGAGAAAACGCTTGCCTGTTTGCGTCAGCGATACAGCACTCTTCTTTCTTCGTGAAAGAAGTTGCGCGCCAAGCATCGTCTCGAGCGCCTGAATTTGATGGCTAAGTGTCGGCGTCGAAATATTGAGCTGCTCGGCCGCGCGCGAGAAATGTAACTTTTCCGCGACGGCCACGAAATACCGAAGATGACGCAATTCCATCGTTTGAAATG
>JBGQLL010000096.1:0-11322 GCA_041500065.1 Pseudolabrys sp. | reverse complement strand
ATAGCAAAGATGGCACTCATAGGCGCCATTTTCGAGGCCCGGCGCGGCCTTGTCGGCCTCTCCGCACCGGCTTTTGGCATTTGCGCATGATCTTATCCCGAAAACCGGTTCCCACTTTTCGGGATCATGCGCTAGCGTCTTTTTTCCAGTTATTTCGAACAACTTAAGGGGGAATTCCCGTGCGACTGAAGGACAAGGTGGCGCTGGTTACCGGCGGCGGCCGCGGCATCGGCCGCGATATCGTTTTGGCTTATGCCCGCGAGGGCGCTCACGTCGTGGTCAACGACGTCGATCCGGCGACCGCCGATGCCACCGCCAAGGATGCCGCGGCGCTGGGCAGCGAGAGCCTTCCGGTCGTCGCCGACGTCGCCAAATTCGCCGACATCAATCGACTCATTGAAACGATCGTCAAAGAGAGGGGACGTATCGACATTGTCGTGAATAACGCGATGAAGATTGTGCCGGGCAAGCTCGAAGCGCTGCCCGAGGCGGCTTGGGACACGACGGTGAACATCGGCCTCAAAGGCGCGTTCCTCGTGAGCCAGGCGGCTGCGAAGCACATGATCGCGCAGAAGTCCGGCGTCATCGTCAATATCGCCTCGATCGCCGGACTTTTCCCTTACAACTGGGCCGGCGCCTACAGCGTGGTGAAGGCGGGATTGATCATGCTGACGAAATTGCAGGCGATGGAGTGGGCACCGTATGGCATTCGTGCCAATGCAATCACGCCGGGCTACATCCGCACGCCCGGCACCGAAGCGATGTATGCCGATCCGGAAATCTACGAGGGCAGGCGCAAAGGTGTGCCCATGGGTCGCGTCGGTTCGGGCGAGGACATCGCGGGGCCCGCGATTTTCCTGGCCTGCGATGAATCCCGTTACACGACCGGCAGTGTGGTGGGTGCCGATGGCGGGCAGGCCGTCGGTTATTTCCTTACCGTGCCCGGGCGACGGTTCTCCGGCGGCCGGATCGATTAATCCGCGCAATGGATACGCAAGTCATTATTGTTGGCGCTGGTCCCGTAGGGCTTACGCTCGCCATCGATCTTGGTCGCCGCGGTGTGCGCTGCATCCTGCTAGAGCAGAAAGATGCCCCGCAGTTCTTGCCCAAGATGGAGCGCTGCAACGCCCGAACCATGGAAATTTACCGCCGGCTGGGCATCGCGCAAAAAGTCCGCGACGCCGGCTTCCCGCGTGACGCGCCCATGGACGTATTCATTGTCACGTCGTTGGTTGAGCCGCCCCTCCTGCATCTGCCTTACCCGTCTGTCGCGCAAGCGCGGGCCGAAATCGCAGCCTGCACCGATGGCTCAATGCCGCTCGAGCCCTATCAGCTCATCTCGCAATACACGCTTGAACCGCTGCTCAAGTCGGTTGCGGAGACACTCCCGAGCGTGGACGTACGCTATGGCTGCGAATTCATCTCATTCGAACAAGATGACTCAGGTGTACGCGCGCGCGTCAAGCGCGGCACCGCGACGTCGGAACTGAGCGCCCAATATCTCGTCGGCTGCGACGGCGGATCGAGCAATGTGCGCCGCCAGCTCGGCATCAAGCTGCAGGGCGAAGCCAATCTGCTGCAACTGCGGCAGGCTCTCTATCGCTGTGACGATCTTTTCGAGCGCATCCCGATCGGCAAGGGCCGGCACTATCATGTTGCCGACGCCCATTCGACCTTCCTGATCGTGCAGGACTCGACGCGCCATTTCACGCTGCATTCGGTCGTCGACAGCGATGACGAGATGAAGATCATGTTCGAGCAGACGGTCGCCATGCCGGTGACATACGAAATGCTGTCCTGTGCGCCGTGGCGGCAGAATCTGCTGCTGGCCGATAGTTACGGGGAGGGGCGCGTGTTCCTCGCCGGTGATGCGGTGCATTTGGTCATTCCGACCGGCGGTCTCGGCATGAACAGCGGCGTTGGCGACGCCGCTGACCTGTCGTGGAAACTGGCCGCTACGCTGCAAGGTTGGGGCGGGCCGCGCCTGCTTTCATCTTACGGGATCGAGCGCCGGCAGATCGGCGCGCGCAACGTCGAAGCCTCGCGCCATGCGTCGGCCGGCAGGCGGGCTTGGCGCGCGGCCTACAAGCCGAACATACGCGACAAGACGCCGGAAGGCGTCGCAACCCGCGCCAAGCTCGCCCGCATCGCCGACGTCGAGCAGCGCAAAAGCAATGAGATGATCGGGGCCGAGCTCGGATATCGCTATGAAGATTCCCCCATCGTCTGGCCGGAGGCGGGTGATGCGCCCGAGCCAAATTTTATGAAATACGAGCCGACGAGCTGGCCGGGCGCTCGACTGCCGCACGTATGGCTTTCCGATGGTACGGCACTGCATGACCGTATCGGCGATGGCTACACGCTGTTGCGTTTGGCCGGTGCGCAGGCTGACAACGCGGCGCTGGTGCACGCCTTCGCAAGGTATGGGGCGCCATTGACCGTCCTTGATATCGACGAAAACCGCTCACGCGACGTCTACGGCTACGATCTGCTGCTACTGCGGCCGGACCTTCACGTCGTCTGGCGCGGCAGCCAGCTGCCGGATCCGGGCAGACTGGCCGCGCTGGCGACGGGGCATTGAGTACGTGACTCAGCCTCTCCGCTGTCATTGCCGGGCTTGACCCGGCAATCCATGATGACTTTCCACAAAGATGGCCGTGTACGTGAGGCCCATCTGTGCTGGCGCTCATCATGGATGCCCGGGTCAAGCCCGGCATGACAAGGTAGCGGACCGGGCGCCCCGGAATGACTGGAAGAATCTTCGGATCCCTACCGCGGCGGAATCTGGATCAAGTCGTCAAGTTGGTCCTTGGTCAATTCCGTGGCCGTGAACTTCAAGGCGACCGCATCCTTCACGATCGTATCGAGTCCGGTGATCTTGTCGGGCTCAACGGATGCGCGCGGGAAGAAATCATCGCGCGTGCGCTTGGCTTTGGCCTCTGTGATCTTGAGCCAGTCCGCATAGACCTTCAATGCATTCGGATCGGTGTACAGATAATTGACGGTTTCACGGTAGGCCTTCATGTAGCGATCGACCACGTCCTTGTGCGCTTTTAGATAATTGGCATTGACGATGTTGAGCCGCACCGTCTGACCCTTGAAGGCATCGGCATCGTTGCCGGTCGCAATGATACGGATCTCTTTCTTGTCGAGCTGGTCGAGGCCGAACGGCGGTGCCGCCCAGCCGACGTCGATTTGCCCCGACATGACAGCCGTCAGATTGGCGGCCGGGCCGCCCATCGCGGTCGGCTTGGCCTTGAGCTGGTATTGCTTCATGAAGGCCGTGACAATGCCATGGGTCGAGGACCCGTTGGTCGAGTAGGCGAGGATTTTGTCGTCGGTATCCTTCAGCGACTTGATCGGAGAATCCGCTTTTACATACCAGTAAAGGTCGTTGGCGCCGGTCGTTTCCGCGCCGATGATGCGCACCGGCGCGCCCTTGGAATAGGCGCTGAGCACGCCCATGACGCCGGCCGCAATGCCTAAATCGACGCTGCCCGAGATCACCGCCTGCTGAGTTTCGCCAGCTCCATTGGTGTAGACGATCTCGAGCTCCAGCCCATGTTTCTTGAAGATGCCGGCAAGCTGACCGACCTCCGATATCGAGGTGTCCCAATTGCCGCGCTGGCCGATTGCCAGTTTCACTTTGTCCTGCGCAGTAGCCGCTGAAACGCCAAACAATGTCAGTGTTGCAAGAGCGCAAGCGAGCGCAGCTTTTCTCATTGTGTATCCTCCCAGAGTTTCTTGCCTGTTTCTTGCCGGTTACTGTGCCGATTATTTGGCGGCTTGTGGTTGTTTGGCGATGCGTTCAAGGGGCGCTTCGCTGCCGCCTCCGAGGCTTCGCCAGTTCGTTGTCTTCGGAACGACGCCTTCATATGAGCTGATGGTTGCATGCGCGATGTGGGGTTCCGTCGTCCCGATGGCGGGCCCCTTGTTGCGTACGCCGCGAGCAGCCTCCACCATCAGCCGCCGGAACGCTACCACAGCGACGTCGCTGGCGCCGACGCGCTCCTTGGAACGGTCGCTGATCGGCCCCATCGACTCCCACATGGCGATGTCCTGGTTTGGTATGCCGCTGATGCCAGTGAAATTGCCCTGCTTCATTGCAGCGCGGTCCTGGCGATAGAGATTATCGCGCGTGCGAACACCGTCGAAATTGCGGTCGACGTCGACGCCCCATTGCAGCACGTTGAATTTGCGCCACGTCTCGGCATCGATGCCGGGTTTGTCCGCACCGTTCCAGGCGATGAAGTAAAAGATGGTGTTGTGATCGTCTTCCGGCGTGAGCAATGTTGCGACATTGTGCACGTTGTTCGGGGGGATCAGCGCCGTGAACGGCGCGATATAGACAGTGGTCCGGATGTAGTCGTGCGTCGCCTCGTTCATGATCGGGCGCCGGATCGCAGCATAGCGAAATCCGTAGCTGGTGCGCTCAATCTGGAAGCGCGGCGCCTTGTCGGTCGACGGACGCAGCCAGTTCGCTTCGGTAGCCTTTGCGCTGTCGACTTGCGCGGGCACCATGTCGGAAGAATGCAAGCTGGATGAATGTGCTGAATCAATCTGCCCTTCGAGGATTTGCGCCCAATTGCAGCGCACCCGCACTTTCGTAGCGCTGACGCGCGCATCGGGGGCAGGCGCAAAGGCCGGAGCCTCGAATTCGCGCATCTCGTCGGAAGGACCCATGTAGGCCCAGACAAAGCCACCGGCCTCGCGTGCCGGATAGGCCTTGTGCTTGACGCGTTCCGGGATGAGGCTGTTGGTGGGCTCCGATGCCATCTCTAAGACGTTGCCGTCCACGTCAAATTTCCAGCCGTGATAGAGGCAACGCAAGCCACAGTCCTCGTTGCGTGCGAAGACCAACGACGCACGCCGGTGCGAGCAGTATTCATCGAGCACGCCGACGCGGCCTTTGCTGTCGCGGAAAACTACGAGATCCTCACCGAGGAGTCGTACCTTGACCGGCGCGCCGTCGGGTTCGGCCACTTCCTCCGACAGGCAGGCGGCAATCCAGTGGCGGCGCATGATCTGGCCCATCGGTGCATCGCCTTCGACGCGACACAACAGGTCATTTTCTTCAGGTGTCATCATTGGACGCTTCCTCGGCGGCGTTTCCCTCGGCAGGCGCGTTGCAAATTCTGCTCGCGCGTTCTTTCTTAGATATCTAAGATAAGACTAGTGAATGCCCGCGATTTTGTCGAGGTGGCGTCCGTTGAGCAAGCCGAACGAACGCAAGCTCCGCCTTGGAGTGGCTGGTCTCGGCCGCGCATTTTCCGTGATGTTGCCGACCTTTACCGGCGATGCGCGCGTTCATCTGGTGGCGGCCGCGGACACGCGCCCGGAAGCGCGGCAGCGCTTCACGGCCGACTTCTCGGCCACGAGCTATGCAAGCATTGAGGAACTCTGCGCTGACCGAGCCGTCGAGGCGGTCTATATCGCGACCCCGCATGAGCACCACGTGCAACACGCCACGCTGGCGGCACAGCACGGCAAACATCTTCTCATTGAAAAGCCAATGGCGCTCACCCTCGATGAGTGCGCCACAATCACGGAGACGGCGCGCCGCTCCCGCGTGCATCTCGTTGTCGGTCATAGCCATTCCTTCGACGCGCCCGTGCGTCATCTGCGCTCTCTCATCGAGAGCGGCGATTTCGGTCGCGTTCACATGATCAACGCCATCAACTACACGGATTATCTTTATCGCCCGCGCCGTCCGGAAGAACTCAACACAGCCCGCGGCGGCGGCGCCGTGTTCAACCAGGCAGCGCATCAGGTGGATGTTGTCCGGCTCATCGGCGGCGGCCTCGTCGCCAGCGTGCGCGCAGCCACGGGCTCGTGGGATGCAAGCCGGTCGACCGAAGGGGCGTACGCGGCGCTGCTCACGTTCGAAAACGGCGCTTTCGCGTCGCTCACCTACAACGGCTACGGCCATTTCGATTCCGATGAATTTCAGGGCTGGGTCGGAGAGATGGGCCAAACGAAGCAGCCTTACGCGGGGCCACCCCGGCGTCGTTTCGCCACGCCGCAAGATGAACTCGCCTTCAAGAATGCCCGCAACTACGGGGGTGCTGAATTCCAACCTCCCGACACGCACGCTGTTGCGCACCAGAGCTTCGGCACCGTGTTGGCGAGCTGCGAACGCGCGGATCTGCGTGCGCTCCCGAACGGCGTCATGATTTATCAAAATGGCTCGAAGCGGCTCGACGCGCTTCCGCCACCCACCGCGCCCCGCGCTGAAGTCATCGACGAGCTTTATGAGGCGGTCGTGAACGGCAAGACGCCCCTTCATAACGGCGATTGGGGGATGGCGACGGTGGAAGTCCTGCTGGCAATGCTGCGGTCCGCCCGCGAAGGTCGCGACGTGGCGCTCAGTCATCAAGTTGCGCTGCCATGACCCGTCCATCGCCGAGCACGCAGACAATCCTGCGTCACTGGCGCGAAGCCGTGCCGGACGATCGTCTGGCACATCTGGTCAAGGACGCGACGCGCGCGCTTGTGCGTGCGTTGCAGATGCGGCTTGCGGGGCATGCCGTTTCGTTTGGGCATTGGACATTTCTGCGGATCCTCTGGGAGGCGGACGGCCTGACCCAGAGCGAATTGAGCGAGCAGGCTGGTGTCATGGAGCCGACGACGTTCTCGGCGCTCAAGGCGATGGAGCGGCTCGGTTATGTCGTCCGCCGCAGGCGGGGCGGTGACCGCAAGAAGGTGTATGTGTTCCTGACGCGGAAGGGCCGCGGCCTGCGAGGCAAACTGGTGCCCCTTGCCGAGGAGGTCAATCGCATAGCGGTGCGCGGCGTGCGGCCGGCCGACATCACGGCCTCGCGCGCCGTGCTGTTCGCCATTATCGAAAATCTGGCGCGGGATGAGCAGGATGCCGACATGCGAATGCCATCAACCCGCGACCTGGCACAGCTGAAGATAAGCCGGCGGAAGCGTTAGGCTCATTGTGTTCTCACCGTCATTCCGGGACGGCGCGTTAGCGCCGGACCCGGAATCCAGATACATAGTCGGAGTTTTGGTCTGGATTCCGGGTTCGCGCGCGATGCGCGCGCCCCGGAATGACGTGGAAAGAGCTGTATGGCAAAGAAACTCGCACTCACACTCGCCTGTGGTGACTATGAAATAGTCCGTCCGCTCCTGAATGAAAAAGTCGAGGTCGACGGCGTCGACCTGACCATCCTCACCGACATGGATTCGGCGACGCGGCACTGGCGCTTCCTGAACAGCGGCGAATTCGACGTGGCTGAGTTGTCGAGTTCGTCCTATCTCGCGGCGCGGGACAATGACATGCCGTTCCGTGCCATTCCGGTATTCCTGCATCGCCGGTTCCGGCACGGCTTTATGTTCATCAACACGTCCAAAGGCATCAGCAAGCCCGCCGATTTGAAAGGCCGCAAGATCGGTGTGAAGACGCTGATGACCAGCGCCGTGCTCTGGATGCGTGGCATTCTCCAGCATGAATACGGCGTGCCCCTGAACAGCATCGAGTGGGTCGCGGAGATCGAAGACGACGTCAAAGTGACCTTGCCCCAGGACACCAAGTATTCCTGTCTGCCAAACGACAAATCGGTCGAAAGCATGCTGGCCGAAGGTGAACTCGATGCGGTTTTCCATTCCGATTTGATCAAGCCATTTGTCGCCAGGCACCCGCGCGTCGCGCGTCTTTTCCCCGATCACAAGGCGGAAGAGATGGCCTACTTCAAGCGCACCGGCATTTTCCCGATCATGCATGTTCTTGGTATCCGCAAATCACTGGCGGACGAGCACCCGTGGCTCGCCGTCAATCTGTTTCGGGCCTTCAATGAATCCAAAGCCATCGCCATGAAACGCATGACGAACCCGCGCATCGTTCCACTCGCTTGGTATCGTGACGCCTGGGAAGAACAGGAGCGCGTTCTTGGCACCGATCCATGGGAGTACGGGCTCACGGACAAAAACCGCAAAGTCCTTGAAACCCTTGTTGCCTATTCACACGAGCAGGGCCTCATCAAAAAGCGGCCGACGCTGGAGCAACTCTTTCTCAGCGTCGACACGGGTCGTAAGCGCGGCGGCGAGTTCCGGATTTAGGGTGCGTGCACCGTCATGGCCGGGCAACCCGGAATGGGGTAATGCCTCTCCACCGTCATGCCCGGGACAAGCCCGGGCATGACGGTGGAGAATCTCGCGCTAGAATTCGGGATATTGCGTGCAAGTATCGAAGGCCGTAGCTTTCATGGCAAATAAAAATACGACGGAGGATTCATCATGCACAAAAAATCATTTGTGCTTACCGCCGCTGTGGTCGCTCTTAGCATCTCTGCGGCCCACGCGCAGGAAAAGGTCTGGAAGCACGGCATTCTCGAAGCCAAGAGCGACGCGGGCTTTATCGCGATGGTCGACAAAGGCGGGTTTGCCGCCAAACGTGGACTGAAGATCGAGCTCCTCCAGATCAAAGCCGGCGCCACACTGATGAAGGCGCTCATCTCGGGCGAGATCGACAGCGTCGACATGGGCGCGGCGGAATCGATTGTGGCTGGCGTGCGCGGCACCGGCGTAAAGATTGTCGGTTGCACCTGGCCGGGTGTGCCGCAGGTCGTATTGGCCAAGGCGGACATCAAGACCTTGGCTGACCTGAAGGGAAAGACGGTCGCTATTTCCTCGCCTGGCTCGCTGCCCGACCTGCTGTTCCGCGGGATGCTCGACGCCGCCAACGTTCCATTTGCAGACGTGAAACTGGCCACCCAAGGCGCCGATCTCGATCGCTATAAGTCGCTGGTCGCCGGCATTACCGATGCTGCGGTGGTGTCCAATGAGTTCGAGCCGGTCATGCCGTCCAACATCAAGGTGCTGGCCAAAGGCGGCACCGCGGTGCCGAAATTCATCCGATTGTGCGTGGCTACCAGCAGCAAGGTGCTGGCGGAACGACGTGATGATCTTGTGAAATTCGTGGCGGCGGAAATGGATGCCTATAAATACGCCGCCGCGCACCGTGACGAAACCGTCAAGGTCGCCCAGGAAATGACGCACGCCAAACCAGACGACAAACGGGCCGAGTTCATCTCCGATCAGGCCATCCGCGAAAAACAGATCGACCCGACGCTGGCGATTCCGGCCGACCGCATCGAGTGGATGCAGGAGCTATTCGTCAAAGCCGGCGTCATTCCGAAGACCGCGCCGACTGCTTCGCTCATCGACACCAGCGTGCGCGACGACGCGGCCAAGCTCGCAGGAAAATAATAGGTTTAGCTCCTTTGCGGCATCGCGATGCGTCGGCCCGCGGCTTCCGGCCGTGGCAGTTGTGCATGCGCTGCTTTCATGCGCGCGAGCGTGCGCATGATCCCAGCAGGAAACGGTGAGACTTTCTTCGCTGTCATATCGACATGCAGCGTCATGTTCTCCGACGTTGCTGATACCCAGCCCTCGGTTGCGTGGAAAAGTTGTTCGAAATAGTGGATTCGCTTTGAGTCGTAGTTGAGCAATTGGAACGTCACCCGCACCGGGTCGTCTTCCCGCAACTCGCGCACGTAGCGCACATGGACCTCGGCGGTGAAGGTCGAATGCTTGTAGTTCTTCAGATATTCGGCGCCGATGCCGATGAGCTCATAGACCTCATCCACCGCCCGATCGAACAGCACATTGTAGTAAGCCATGTTGAGATGGCCGTTGTAGTCGATCCATTGCGACTCGACCCGCATCAGTGATGACACGAACGGCGCGAAGAAGACTGGCTCGAGGTCGGCGCGATCAAGCATCTCAGGAGGCGTCCGGTTCGCGCGTACGCCCGCCACCCGCTCGTCCCCGCGTAAGCGGGGATCCAGCGCAAAAACTCGGCCGCCTCGCGATTGCACTCTGGATTCCCGCTTGCGCGGGAATGAGCGGAGCTTGAGTGGACCGCTTTTCCATGATCATGCGCTAATCGGATAAACCGCCTTTTCGCCGCTCAATACGCGGGCGACATCGTTCGCGCACTTGGTCTGCAATTCGTTGAGCGCTTCGATCGAGTAGAAAGCAGTGTGCGGGGAGATGATGACGTTGTCGCGGCCGAGCAGGCGTGAATCCTTCGCAAGTGGCTCGGCTGCCACCACATCAAGGCCGGCGCCGCCGACCTGGCCGGAATCAAGTGCCGCGATCAGTGCCGGTTCGTCGACCAGGGGTCCGCGCGCCGTGTTCACGATGTAGGCGCCCTTTTTCATCTTCGCGAACGTGGCGGCGTTCATCATGCCGCGGGTCGCCGGCAGCAATGGTGCATGCACGGATACATAGTCCGACGTCTTGAGAAGCGTATCGAAGTCCACACTGTCGACTTTGGCGGCCCTGAACAAGTCCGGTTTGGCGTAAGGATCGTAGGCGATCACCTTGATGCCGAATGCCTGCGCCTTGGGTGCAACCAGCCGCGGAATATGGCCGAAGCCGATAAGACCGAGCACTGTTCCTTCGATGCGGCGGATCGGCACCACTGCTGGCATTTCCCAGCGGCCGCTCTGTACCAGCTTGTTGGAAAGCGGAATTTTCCGGATTAGCGCGAGCAGCAGAGCCATAGCGTGGTCGCTGACTTCGCGAATGCAGTAGTCGGGCACATAGCTGACCGCGATGCCCTTTTCCTTTGCGGTGACCAGGTCGATGTTGTCGACGCCGAGACCGAAACGGCCAATCGCCTTGCAACGCGTGAGCTGCATGAGCACCTCGCGTGTGAGCTTTGCGTAGGTCACGAGAACGGCGTCGGCATCCTTGGCGACCGCGACGATATCGTCGGCGTTGACGCTCTTTGACATTCGATAGGTCGGGTTAAGACGTGCCAGAGCCTCCTTGGCCGGATCGAGCGATGGAAAAACACTGTCAGTCACAGCAATCACAGGGCCGGCCATTACAAACTCCGTTTACGAGACGATTGGAACGCGGCGAAAACTACGACAGCAGCGCTCGCGCGTCCATTGGGGGAGCCCATGGTCCCTTCGATTTCAAGGGGTTAGTGCGATTAACTAAAAATTAAGGATGCCTGCCCGCGGCCGCTGCCTTGGACTATCCTGACAAAAAAATACGGAGGCGTGGCGATGCTTGGCAAAGTATTTCGAGGGACGTACGTGCTTGTGCTCACAGCGATGATCGTCGCGTGGGTCGTTTCGCTCGGCAAGGAAGTCCCGGCCGAGCCGCAGTCAACTCCGCAGATCCTGTACATGCATACCTGACGCTTCGCGCCTGAAAAGGCCGGCGGTTGCAGCGTCAGGATTGAAGAAATGCCCTTATCTCGCCGATAAATTTTTCCCAAGCCGGCTCACTTTCCAGCACCAGGTGATTGCGGCTTTCGAGCGCCACAAATTTTGCGCCTGGAATGCCAGCTGCGAGCCT
>JBGQLL010000095.1:0-11322 GCA_041500065.1 Pseudolabrys sp. | reverse complement strand
GCGGGGGCGAAATAGGATCGACGAGGGCGTAAAGGGCGTGCTTTTGCTCGGCATGGTTCCGCCGTTATCGGGCCATTTCATAGTTGCAAACGACAACTATGCTCCGGTTGCTCAGGCCGCGTAAGCGGTTTGAAAGACCGATCTAAAGCCCTGGCGGGTTAAGCTCCGTCAGGCGGGGTTCGGAGGCACCTGGCAACAGAAGCCTCCACTTCCTCTTGCGTGCCCGCGGTACCCAATTATGACAGCAGACTGTGCATGGCCCGCGCGGGGATGGCGCGGAGCGCGTTAGCCGCGGTACCATTGAGCGATTCACAAAAGACCCGACACGACATGGCCGACCAGATACGCTACGACCTTCTAACCCAGCAAGCATTGCGCGGCGTGGTGCGAAGTGTGTTGACGGACACCGCCAAGAAGGGCCTGCCGGGTGACCATCATTTTTACATTTCGTTCGACACGCGCGCCGAGGGTGTGCACCTGTCGGACCGGTTGCGCGCGCAGTATCCCGACGAGATGACTATCATCCTGCAGCACCAGTTTTGGGATCTGAAAGTGGGTGATGAAGAATTTGAAGTCGGCCTGTCGTTTGGCGGGGTCCCGGAACGACTCACAGTGCCCTTCGAGGCCATCAATGGATTTTTCGACCCGTCCGTGCAATTCGGCTTGCAGTTCGAAGAAGTTACTGAGGGCGAGGAACGGCCGGCACCGGCAAACGCGCAGGAGCCCGTAGCGCCAAACAAGAAGAAGCGCCCGCCGGCAACTCCGCCGGCGGCCACTGCCGTCGTCGAGCCTGACGCGCCAACGCGACCACCGTCTCCAGCTGGCAAACGCGACAGATCGGAGAAGTCTGCCGAAGGTGGCGGCGAAGTTGTGCGACTTGATCGTTTTCGTAAGAAGTGATCCTGGTCCTCCGCCCTTCACAACCATGCTTGTTTCTGCTGTCAGTCACATTGCCTTGATCTGAAATCACCGGGTTTTGGCGGCGTTGGACAAATTCAATGGCCAAAGCGAGCAAAAAATCTACCAAGACCCGAATTGAAAGCGATGCCTTCGGGCCATTGACGATTGCTGCCGATAAGCTCTGGGGTGCTCAAACTCAGCGCTCGCTGAATAATTTCCGCATTGGAACTGAGCGCATGCCGATCGAGATCGTGCGAGCGCTCGGAGTAATCAAGCGCGCGGCCGCCGAGGTCAACAGGACACTTGGCTCGCTCGATCACAAACGTGCTGCGGCCATTGCAGCGGTTGCCCAAGACATCGCCGACGGCAGACTGGACGAGCATTTTCCGCTGCCCGTGTGGCAGACCGGATCCGGCACGCAGACCAACATGAATGTCAATGAAGTCATTGCGAATGCCGCTAATCTCAAACTCGGCGGCAGCATCGGCGCAAAGTCGCCTGTACATCCAAACGACCACGTCAATATGAGCCAGTCGTCGAACGACTCGATTCCCACTGCCATGCACATCGCTGCGGCGATCGAGATCGAGCGGCACCTAAAACCTGCGCTGGCGTTCCTCCACAAGGCGCTCGACAGGAAGTCGAAGGAGTTTGCCAAGGTCATCAAGATCGGTCGCACCCACACGATGGACGCAACTCCAATTACATTAGGCCAGGAATTTTCCGGTTATGCAGCGCAAGTAAAATCCTCGCTCGCACGGCTCGCTTTGGCGCAGCGCGAACTTTACCCACTCGTGCAGGGTGGCACCGCAGTCGGCACGGGGATTAATTCAAAACCGCAATTTGCGGCGGCCGTTTCCCGCCGTATCGCGAAGCTGTCAAGATTGCCGTTCGTGAGCGCGCCCAACAAATTCGAACACATGGCCGCCCATGACGCCTATGTGTTCGTGCACGGCGCAATCAATTCGGCCGCCACCGCACTGTTTAAAATTGCGAACGATATCCGTCTGCTTGGTTCCGGCCCGCGCTCGGGCCTTGGCGAACTGGTTCTCCCGAGCAATGAACTTGGCTCTTCGATCATGCCGGGGAAAACCAACCCTACCCAAATCGAGGCTTTGACCATGGTCTGCTGCCAAGTGTTCGGTAACCAGACGACAATTACGATCGCCGGCAGTCAGGGTCACTTTGAACTCAACGTCTACAAACCGGTCATGGCTTACTGCATGTTGCAGTCGATCCGATTGCTCGGCGATGCCGTAAATTCGTTCGCCGAAAATTGCGTGACCGGCATCCGAGCCAACGAACCGCGCATTCGCGAACTCATGCAGCGGTCGCTGATGCTGGTGACCGCCCTTGCCCCAAAGATCGGCTACGATAAAGCCGCACAAGTCGCGAAGGCGGCGCACGCCAATGGTACGACGCTTCGCGAAGAAGCAATCCGTCTCGGCTTTGTCACCGGAACTGAATTTGATCGGTTGGTTCGACCTGAAAAAATGATTCGACCTCGATAAACCATGCCGCAATTGCCGACTGTCCGCGGTATCGAGGTATGGAATCGCCGGCTAAGAATTGCCGCGGCGGCGCGAGCTTACGCAATAAAAACCCGCATTGGACGCGACTATACTTCGGCAGCCGCAATGTATTGGCGCGAATGTCGAGTACGTATCCGGCTACTATTCTACGGCAACCAGATGTCAAATTTCCGAACACTAAAAACTTTCCGTAGAGTTTCGTGACGGGACATTTCATGTCTTCGACAGTATAGAACTTTCAATGTTTAAATATACATTTGGAAGTTCCATTGTACCGCACTAATTACATCCTCGTTTCTACTCATATTCAGCTACGAACATTTATTCGACTTTTGTAATCAACCAACCGTGTATTGAATTACAGCTGCGATTAGCGCCACAGTATCAGAGGCGATCTTGTGGACTCCGTCGGAAAGGCATCTTTCCGCCAACGTGTCGGCGCATTTGGCAGCGATATTACTCATCACGTGAGCGCCGAGCTGAAACGTAACCCGTTACCATCGAGGGGCGACGGAATGGCTGAAGTAATCAATCTTCGGACCGTTCGAAAGCGGGAGAAACGGCGGCGGCACAATCAAAGTGCCCACGCTAATCGCCTTGTCTTTGCTCAGCCCAAACAAGTTCGAAAGATTGAAGCCGCGCGGCAAGCCAAAGCCGGCCGCGACCTCGATCGGCATCGGGTCGAAATAGGGGACCAGCGATGAAATCTCCGGTTGTCAAACGTTCGATCGTGATTGCGGGTCATAAGACCAGCGTTAGCCTCGAAGATGCGTTCTGGAGAGGATTGAAGGAAATCGCGAATGGCAGGGAAATGACCCTGTCGGATTTGGTGGCATCTATCGATACTGATCGCCGTCATGGCAACCTGTCATCCGCGATTCGCCTTTTCGTTCTCGACCACTATCGGCAGACCGGCGAGGAACGCATCCCGCAGAGCGAACCTCGCGAAATTCAAAGCCCACGCGTCGTACACTCAGTTCTGCGAGCGGACTGACGCAGCGGGCGGTCCCGCGCTTCGGGGCGCGGGCGCCGGAGTGATATCAATCGGTGCCGGCAGCGCTGGCGCTTGCTTGACCTTCGGCGTCCCTCGCCCGCGAGGTTGCGGCGTTACGTTCTCTATCGCGCGCAATCGCTTCGTCTGATTTTCAACCGCGCGCAACGTCAGCCACCCGGTGAGCGCTGTTACATCGATGGTGCGCGTTGGCGCCGCTAGCGGCCCTTTCAGCGCTATGAAAATGCTTGGGCGCGCACCAGCAGACTCGGTCGATCCTGACAATGCGAGCCGTGCGCCGATTGACCCGTCGGTAAGGTCGAGTGTGCCGGCAGCGGACAGCGCCGCGTTTTTACTATCCATGGAGACATCATTCAGGCGGATCTGACCTGAGTTGACGCTAATGGTGGATTCCGCACGCTTTATAGACAGTTGGCCACTGTCCAGGGACTTGCCCACGAGGTCGGAAATGCGCGCAGGCTCGATGGCCAGACCCTGATCAACCGCGCGCGTAACTGCATCGAATGTGCGTGGATTGAGGCCGGCGATCTGGGCATTGGTAAGCACGATTTTGCCGTTACCTTTGAGCGAGCCGATGAGCGCGACTGGGCTCAAACCGCCACCATTCATTTCAGCCGTCAGGCCGAGTGATCCCCTAATCGGTGGCCTTGCGGACGAAGACCACAGCGCCGCGGCATCAGCGCCAGCGAGCAAAATAGCTGCACGTGCGGTCAAGCCATCCTCGGTACTCCGGAACGTAATCCCGCCGGAGATGCGCCCACCAGCGAGAGCACCGGAAGCATCTTCAAATGCCAATTCATCCTTTCCAAAACGCAGTGTGGCGTTGAGCTCGCGAACGGTCAGCTGCGGTACCAAATCAGCACGTCCGAACTTTAGTGCGACCTTGCCTGCGAATTTGCCCAGCAAGCCGGTTCCGAATGGCTCACTCGACCAACTCCAGGCACTTCCCGTCGCCACAGAGGCTTGCGGCGGCAAGCCAATCCCAGGCGCAATCAATGCCGGTAGGTCAGCTGTATCGACCTCGAACACGCCATCGACTTGACGGGGCGAAGCATCGCTGACCGAAAGGCGCCCGTGAATGCGGGAGCCGGCGAGGTTCGCGTCAATGTCGTCGAATGTTGTGATGCCGCTCGCTATTGCAACGCGCGATGTAAGCCGCAATGGCAGAGAACTGGGATTGGCCGGCCGAGCTACGGGTCGCAACGGTCGTAGATCCGCTTCAGCGACCTGCAACGTCCCTGCGGCCTTCATACCCTGTCTCTCAGAAAACTGGCCGCTTCCGTTCGCCTGCGCCGAAAGGCCATCTGCGGATAGCCGCATCTCAAATGTCATGTCGCCATTCACCGGCCCGCCGACCTGCACCTTCAGTTGGCCCGGGCCATTTCCCGCCGCCACGATCCGATCAAGGCTCATGAGCCTGACAAGCGCCGCAGCCTGCGGCGCATTGAAGGTCCCATCAATTCGAACATCGGTTGCAGAAGGCTTGTTCCAATCGCCCTGAATTCGTGCGCGCGCATCTATCCGCAGATCGTCGAGATCGCCGGCAAGCGCCAATTGCGCAGTAGTGACAGGCGACCTGTCATCGCCGGCGACATCAAGCGTGCCGTGCAGCTTTACCCGCCCGACCCGGTCGAGCAGGTCCACCACTGGATTGAAAGTTTTCGGGGCGAACTTCCCGATCATGGCGGTGATCGCGGACTGCTTCCCCTCGACATCGAGCGAGAGCGTACCGCGCGGCGAGTGCCCGCCGGTTTCAACGCGTCCGCTCGCCGCAAAACTACCACCAGCAAAATCACCGACAGACAGACGGTCGATCTGCAACCCATTGGCGTCAACTCTGATGCGTGCGCGCGCATCTCGCGTCTCGATCCCCGCGAGCGTGGCACGCCCGATATCGGCTGCGAGGTCTATTTCACGCGGTCGCTCCAGTGCAGATCCTGCAAGCAGCGCCCTCCCAAAATCGAGCGCGGCGTCGATGTCGAATTGAGGCGCCTTGAGTTCGGCGTCAAGTCTTGCCGGCCGCTGGGCGGATGGAAAAAAATAGGTAAGGCGCCCGGTAATCGGCTTGCGGTCGAAATCTACCCTGAGGCCTTCGACGGCAATTTTGTCGCTGGTGAGCATCACATCGCCGCGCAGGCTCATAGGCCGCAGGTCGCCTTGTGGGGTCTCGCTGCGTCCTTCCAACCAGGCCGCCAGCAACTTCGGATCTGACGCATCGATCTCAACCGGACCGTTAAAGGCGACCCCGTCGGACCGGACATCGAGACGGCCACTCAAACGCACTTGCGTCATCCCGGGCGCACGAAATTCGAGCCGATCGAGATCCCATCCGTCGGTATTGCTGCTGATGTCACCACGCACATTTTGCAGGCTGCTTCCACCGAGCGTAACCTGGTCGATGCCAACGCCGATCTGAATCGGTACCGCAGTCCGAAACGCGGCGGCTCCCAATTCGACGAGCTTGCGAATTGCGGCGGCGGGTAGTTGCCGCGTCGCATCGGCGCCCGAGATGGCGCGATCAAGGTCAACCTGTCTTCCCGACAGAATTCCATTGAAGCGCGGACGCGTTCCGAATTTGAAATCGGCGACCCCGGTGAGCTTGAGGCCTTGCTCTTCCGAACCGTACTGAAATTCGACGTTCTCCATTAGAGCCGATTGCCCGGTCGCTTTGATCTTTCCGCTCACTCGCCATGGCTGGCTTAAAGTCTGTGCGGGCTGTGCTGCGCCGCGCACGACAATACTGACCGGACGAGACAGACTCACCATTCCATCAAAATGCGGTTCGCCTCCGGCAAAGGCCAATGCACCGTCGGCTTCGATGCCGAGAGGGCGATCTACCGGATCGATATTGACGTGCAGTTTGAGCGCACCGTCATCGCTTAGGCGGCCGAGCGCAACACGATAAGGATAAAGCTGCCCGGCGATTGTTACCGCGCCCTCCCCTTTCACCGGGCCAACGAGCGAGCGCGCCTCGCCATTAAACGAAACGCGGCCAAGTGTGACGCTTGCACCATTGGCTTCGTTGGTAAGTATGACCGTGCCGTCCTCGATACTGAGCCGGTCCACGGATAATTCATCGGGTTTAAAAGCGACCACGAGGTTTGGTGCACGAACTCGGCCGGAGGCATCCAATCCAAAGCTGATCTGCGGGCTGGCAAGACGCATTTCGGCGGCTCGCCATTCGCCGCGCATCAATGGACCAAGCGCGAGTTCCGCGCCGAGCGATTGTGCCCGGATCGTGCCGTCACCAATTGTGATGTCATGTAACGTGAGCCGCGGCGATGGCAGCAGCCGCGCGTCGATGGCGCCGGCTACACGCACATTGACCCCGATCAGGCGGCTTGCCTCTGCTTCGAAGAGCGCACGGTGATTGCCCCAATCGATCAAAAGTGGCCCCACCAGCGCCGCTACCAGCGCCAGGATGATCGCAATCGCCAATCCAAGGAGAGTGGTTTGCAACGGCAACTCCGGTGCCGAACCCGCGTCCGGCCCGCCTCAGCCAAGCATCGTGAAATCTAGGCCATTTTTTCGATTTATGGCGGCGAATCTATGTCGCAGTGGCGTCCTCAAGGCTCGACCCATGATCAGCTCAGCGCGACGATCTTGCCCGGATTCATGATGTTTTGCGGATCGAGTGCGCGCTTGATCGACGCCATGACGGTAAGCGCTGCAGCACCGTGTTCGGCTGCCAGATATTTCATCTTGCCCTGCCCCACGCCGTGCTCGCCCGTACATGTTCCGTCCATTGCAAGGGCTCGCTCCACCAGTCGTTCCGATAGCGCTTTGGCGCGCTTGACCTCGTCGCCATCATCCATGTCCACCAATAGTGTCAGATGGAAATTACCGTCGCCGACGTGACCGACAATCGGCGCCAGTATGCGGCTTTGTTCAATGTCGCGCTGTGTTTCCGTAACGCATTCGGCCAGTCGCGAGATCGGCACGCAAACATCGGTGGGGATCATCGCCGCGCCCGGCCGCAGCGTAAAATTCGACAGGGCTGCGTGGTGGCGCGCTTCCCAGAGGCGCGTGCGCTCCTCCGGACGCGTGGTCCAGGTGAAGGGGCCGCCGCCGAATTCGGCAGCGATTTCGCCGAAACGCTTGGATTGCTCGGCGACCGAGGCTTCCGTGCCATGGAATTCAAGAAACAGCATCGGCGTTTCCGGAAGACCCAGATTGGAGTGAAGGTTGCACGCGCGTACCTGGAGTGCGTCGAGCAACTCGATGCGCGCCACCGGTATACCGGACTGGATCGTATGGATGGCGGTATTGCAGCAGGCCTCCACCGATGGAAATGGGCAGGTTCCTCCGGAAATCGCTTCCGGGATGCCGGAGAGCCGCAACGTCAATTGCGTGATAATTCCGAGCGTGCCTTCCGAACCCACCATGAGCCGCGTGAGATCGTAGCCGGCCGACGTTTTCTTTGCTCGCCGGGCGGTGTCGATTACCTCCCCGTTTGCCAGCACCACTTTGAGCGCGATCACATTGTCTTTCATGGTGCCGTAGCGCACGGCATTGGTTCCGGAACAACGCGTCGCTGCCATACCACCGAGCGAAGCATCGGCGCCGGGATCGATTGGAAAGAACAGGCCGCTGTCGCGTAGCTGCTCGTTGAGCGCCTTGCGTGTAATGCCGGGCTCGACGATGCAATCGAGATCCTCGGCGTGCACAGCGAGAACCCTGTTCATGTCGCGAAAATCGACTGACACACCGCCGGCCGGAGCATTGACGTGTCCTTCCAGCGATGTCCCAACTCCAAAAGGAATAATTGCGACGCCGCTTGCCGCGCAAATGCGGACAATCTGCTGCACGTCTTCCGTGCTTTGCGGATAGACCACAGCGTCAGGCGGCTGGTTGGCAATCCAGGTGACGGTATTGCCGTGTTGCTCGCGCACAGCCTGCGATGTCACGACGCGGTTGCCGAAGGCGGCGGTGAGTTCGGTGATTACCTTCCTGATCGCCGCCGGATTTCGGCTGTTCTGCTCGACGGCGATTTGCGCCACGGCCATACGACTGTCCTCTGCTCGTCCAAGGCCGGACGTTAGCAGAGGACAGGCTGGGGTGAAACGAGGCCGGCGGTTGCGGGGTTGCGGGGACAACCGCCGTTATGGGCTACACCGCCGCGCGCCGGCCGCGCCTCACTTAGGATTTGCCGAAGAAGGGCACGATCATCGCCACGCGCTGCCGATAGCGGCGATACTCGTCGCCAAACACGGAAACCAGGTCACGTTCCTCGAGCGCGATGCCGACAAAGATGTAGGCCGTCGTCACCGCGGCAAACAGCAGGTGCCCCGCCGTCATCACCGGTGTGGCCCAGAAGAAGATGATGAAACCGAGATAGATCGGGTGGCGCACCAGGTTGTACAGGAACGGCGTCCTGAATCGCACCGCGGGCATCGGCTTGCCGACGAGATTGTTGGTGACCTGATGCAGGCCGAACAGCTCGAAGTGGTTGATCAGGAACGTGCTGGCAAAAACCAGGACCCAACCGAACAGGCCAACGCCCAGAAGCGCGGTGGCGAGCTGCGGGTCATCGACGTGCCAGACCACTGCGGGGAGCGGCCGCCATTGCCAGAACAACAGAAGGAGCGCGAGACTGGCAAACAGCACGTAGGTGCTGCGCTCGACCGAGTGCGGGACGAAGCGGGTCCACCATTTCTTGAATTGCGGCCGCGCCATCACGCTGTGCTGCACGGCAAACAGTGACATCAGCAGGAGATTGACGATGATCGCTTCCGTCGGCGCTCCAGCAGGTCCGCTATCGATTGTCTTTGGTACGACCAATCCGGTGACGAAACCTATCGCGTAAACGATCACCACGGCGAACAGAAGATAGGCGACGAGGCCATACAAAAATCCGATGAGCTTGCCCATGACATTCTCCATTGCGAGTTTCAATGTGATTGATTTGAAAGCGGGTCGGCCGCTTTTCTGTAAAACACGTAGTCGGCCGTATATGGCGCGCTGAGGAATGTGCCGGCCGAGTTGCACGTCGTGCGAACGATGCCACCTCGGGTGTTGAGTCTTTGAATGGTCGTGATCTTGCTGAGCTGTCCCGTGCCGCGCCAAGACACCGCCTCGAGTTTGAGCAGCGGAATGTCGTCTGCGCCAGTGCCGGGCGCCTGGGCGGCAACCTTTCCAGTCACGGCGCTGCCATCGCTCATTTCCCAGTTCGGACCCGCGTAGTGCCGGCCTACCGTCTTTCCTGCGATGAACAACGTTGCGATCGGTTCGCGGAATTGCCAGACCAGATTGCCCGCTGAGTCCGGTTTGCACTCGTAAATCTGCGCACCGACGGCGTGTGCGGTTGTGACCAGAATTTCGCCGTGGGCGGCGATCGTCTCGGGCATTTCGGCTGCTGCCGGCACCGGAAATATCAAGTGCAAAGCGGAGGTATAGGCAACGATGATTGCCACAACTCCGGTCAGCGGCCGCACGGCACGGCCTATGCTCCTGAAGAATTCGGTTCTGGTCTGCTCACGCAACATGAGCGCGTCCCGGCGGTAGCTATCAATGTCGATAGTTCCGTTGCTTCGCCGCCGGATAGGTTCGATCTGCATTGCATACTCCATGCGATTCTCAGCCGCATGGATGCGCCTTGCGTGCATCAAAGACTTTGAGCCGCGCTTGATTTGTCCTTGAGGAAGTCTTGATTTCGCTTTAGACGGCCGGCCTGGACAATTCGGCGGTGGAAGGTCGTGGGGGCGGCAACGTGC
This sequence comes from Pseudolabrys sp., assembly GCA_041500065.1. Taxonomy (GTDB): domain Bacteria; phylum Pseudomonadota; class Alphaproteobacteria; order Rhizobiales; family Xanthobacteraceae; genus Pseudolabrys. Next base: position 1,165 of record JBGQLL010000095.1, on the reverse strand, counting down.
TGTTTTTATTCGGTAATTTTGCGCTCGACAGCGAGTGCCGCGAATTGCGCGCGGACGGCAGGATGATTCCGGTCGAGCCGCAGGTCTTCGATGTCCTGGTCTATCTCATCGAAAATCGAGATCGCGTCGTCAGCAAGGACGACCTCATCGCATCGGTCTGGGGTGGCCGCATCGTGTCGGAATCGACCCTGACGAGTCGCATCAACGCAGTACGCAAGGCTGTCGGCGACAGCGGCGAGAAGCAGGATTTCGTCCGCACCTTTGCCAGGAAAGGTGTTCGTTGGGTCGCGTCGGTCGACATCAAAGGGATTGAGACCAAAGCGGAGAGCGATCGGATCAATATTCCGCTCACCGTACCGCAAAAGCCATCCATTGCCGTTCTCCCCTTCAGCAATTTGAGCGGCGATCCCGACCATGATCCCTTTGTCGACGGTGTTACGGAAGAAATCATCACTGCGTTATCGCGAGTGCGTTGGTTCTTTGTCATCGCCCGGGGTTCAGCATTCACCTACAAGAGTAAAGATATTGATCCACACGAAATCGCGCGCGAACTCGGCGTTCGATATATCTTGATGGGCAGCGTCAGACGCGCCGGCGATCGTATCCGCGTCGCGGCGCAACTAATCGACTGTAGCAGCCGAAGCAATGTCTGGGCACGAAGCTACGACCGCGCGCTCTCCGACATTTTTTCGGTTCAAGATGAGATCACCCAGACGATCGTCGGCGGCATTGAGCCGGAATTGGGGCGGGCAGAACGGGAAAGGGCCCGCGTCAAGCATCGGGACAGCATCGACGCATGGAGCATCTATCAGCGCGGCATGTTTCATCTTTATCGGTACACGCAAAACGATCTGGCACAAGCGCGCAAACTGTTCGAGGACGCGATTGCTGTCGATCCGGAGCTGGGGCCCGCCTATTCGGCCATAGCTGAAGCTTACTATTACGAAGTGGTCTATGGATTTGCCAAATCGCCGAGCCGCAACCGCGAGAAAGCTATCGACTCCGCGCAGAAGGCCGTCGCGCTTGATCGAGACGACGCCGGGGCTCATTGCACTCTGGGACGAATCCGTTATCTCTGCCGGGAATACGCTGCGGCAATTTCAGAGCTCGAGCTCGCATTGGATCTCAACCCGAGTTTGGCACTTGCGCACTACGGGCTTGGCGC